>JBDOMS010000571.1:0-6813 GCA_039831735.1 Pirellulales bacterium | reverse complement strand
GTTGCTGTTTCCGAAGGATGAAATGTTACTGATGCAAGAACATCTGTAAGTCGCCAACTGTCATTTCGAGGAACATCCACAAGTTCGACTGATGTATCGATCATTTCAACACTAAAATGCACATCTGACATCGTGTTCTGTTTTGACTGGATATCTTGCACAGTGTTTTTTGCAAAGATCCACGGATTGAGAATATCTTCGAGATTACTTCCTTCAGGACGAACCTCTACAAGTACATTCGCTCCCACTATTTTGATGGTCCCAAGGTCATATACCCCTCCGCATAGCCAATTAAACCCGAGAGCGATTAATCCTCGACTCATAGAGATTTTGGGGATGTGTCCAACGACTCGATCATCTGCATCCGTGAGCGTGATGGATCGATATTCAATGGGACCGGTCCAGTTCCAAATGGCTCCATGGCTTCTAATGTGACCATTGATACCCTTCAATGCCACTGAGAGCGGAATGTCACGAACAGGCGTTTCAACGAGTACGATTGGAACTGCCCAAAGAACCATTATGGTTATTGAACACATCGATAGGAATTTTAGCCATCTTCGCCACCGTTTTTGCTTTTGTCGCTTGTGAGAATATTGCTTTGCCATATATCGGAGTATAGAAACCTTGAGGTCATTTGCGCAAGATCATTGGGTGTGTCAATATCCTTGAATGACACAAGGTGGGGATCAACTCGAACAAGTTCGGTCGTTTTGACCAGATGAACAGACTGTTCGGCTTCCAATGAACCTGCACTCAAGTAGTCAATAAAACCACGCAGATCATGTCTCCCTGTCGCAAGGTACCGTTTGACGTCGTCAAGAATCGTCACTCGGAGGGCTGAAACCAAAACTTGGGGATGATTTGACACCCAAGGCACCGCCCAGAGGATCTTGGGATCACTCAATTTCTTCAACAGAAGACGAATGATTTCCGTCTTTAGAAATGGCACATCACATGATGAAACAAAACCTATTTTCATATCCCTACCAGTTATCTGTAAAGCATCAACAATCGCAGACAATGGTCCGGCTTGTGGAGAGGTATCAAAGAGAATCTCATCGATTCCACTTATTTCTGGCGGTTGCTGGTCTTGTGATACAACAACAACAAGACGATCAACTGCCGGTCGCATTGCATGCACGACATGATGGATAAGTGAATGGCCAGCAATCGGTACGATAGCCTTACTCACTCCAGCGGGTAACTTCATCCGTCGAGACGTACCACCTGCAAGGATGATGCCAAGAATACACATGGTTGTGAAAGGGTTGCGTTATTGCGTCAGAAAGTTTTCTATTCGATTGAGCCCTTCATGAAGTTGTTCTTCAGATGCCGCAAAAGACATTCTCACGTTGCCTTCTGCACCAAAGGCACTGCCTGCCACAAGTGCAACATGCTTCTCTTCGAGAACCGCTTCACACCACTGAAGGGAATTTTCTATTCCTCTCCCGGCAGATTCGAGATGATCCGAAATGTTGAAAAACGCGTAGAAAGCACCACCAATATCAGGCAGTTTTACTCCTTTCATTGCTTTGAGACGCTTCGTGACAAGATCTCGACGTTTCTCGAATTCACATTGCATGTCAGCCACACACTGTTGAGGACCTGTTATCGCTGCTATTGCCGCATGTTGGCTGACGCTACATGGGTTACTTGTTTCCTGGCTTTGTAAACTTCCAATTGCCTTCGCAAGAGGCTCAGGAGAAATTGTCCAACCAATTCGCCAACCGGTCATTGAATATGTTTTACTGACACCAGCAACCACCACAGTTCGGTCTAATAAACCTGATCGTACTGCAGGAAATGATACGGTGGAGCGATTATCGTAAACCAATTGATCGTAGATTTCATCTGAAATCACTGCGAGATCGGCCTCAATGGCTATATCAGCCAAAACACTAAGTTCCTCTGGCGTATACACAACGCCTGTTGGATTACTCGGTGAACAAAGCAGTATCATTCTCGTTTTTGGTGTAATCGCCTTTCGAAAAGCATCAGGTTGAAGCTTGAAGTCCTCCTCAATATGCGTTGGTACCAGGACTGGCGTTGCACCGGTAATTTTTACAAGTTCTGCATAACTCACCCAGTAGGGAGCTGGCACAATGACTTCATCACCTTCATTGAGTGTTGTTGTAAAAACATTATGAAGAGCATGCTTTGCACCATTTGAGACCACAACATGACTGGGAGATACTTCGATTCCCGTCCGCTGCGTCCAATCCTCTGCAATAGCCTTTCGAAGCTCTGGAATCCCAGCCGCGGGAGTATATTTTGTTTTTCCGGCCCGAATGGCCTTCTCAGCTGCCGCACAAATATGCTGAGGAGTTGGGAAGTCAGGTTCACCAACCGAAAGGTCGATGACATCCAGTCCAGACGCTTTCATCGCAGATGCCCGAGCGGCCATCGCGAGCGTGGCAGATGGCTCAAGAGAGGCCATTCTATCCGCTAAATATAGGCTATTCTTCGATTTCATGTGTGTGTACATGCTCCGTTGAGGTGATTAAAAAACAGTGCCATCAATACGTTATCGAAACCTTTCTTCGATCATACCACTGTGCGTTTCACTCAAAAGAGGTGACGATTCTGGACAGAATTCTGATCATTCTTTGAAAATTTTCCTAAAAAAATTGTGAAACACTCTTGACAGTTTTTATGGTTATCGCCCAAAACACACCCTTCACAACGCACTTGTGTATTGTGAAACGTTTTGAAACGTCGCCCGACCCCGCCGAGAGCACCCTAGGGGTACGGTCGTGATGGTTTCCGGGTGCTCATGGCAAGGAGCCATTTTCATGGCAAAGAAGAAGAAGAAGGCCGCTAAGAAGAAGGCCGCTAAGAAGAAGGGTGGCAAGAAGAAGGCCGCTAAGAAGAAGGCTAAGAAGAAGGCCAAGAAGAAGGCCAAGAAGAAGGCTAAGAAGAAGGCCCACGGCTAGTTCTTCTTCCGATGATGTGATTCCTAAGAATTACAATTAATCATCGGGTATGTTGAGGATCATTCACTTGGATTTTTCCTCTTCATGTTTACGTTCAGACGAGAAAGGCCGGCCCGGGCCCTTGGGCGCCCGGGCCGGCCTAATTTTTGGTCTTCATGACGGGGGGTTTGATATCACCCAAACCCAAACCCAAAACCATTGTTTCTAGACTTGTATGATGGCCCATGTCCCAACAAAAAGAAGTAACTTCCTCCTTCTACCCTGTAAATCAGGCGCTGAGGAAGCACTTTGCCAGCAACAACAAAAAGTACTACCAAATCTGACCAAAGCAGCGTGGAGAAGGGGTGTTGTCACCTTTCGTCTTGAAGACTTTGACCCACCTGATAATTTTTTTCCTGAGCTTATTTTCAATACTACCTGTGTTCGGTCGTACGGTCAGGTCAACGGAAAAAGTACTCTTGAACGAGCCAAAGCTGTCCTGTCACTTCTCGATCACTCAAACTGGGATGTCATTCATGTTTGGTCCCGCGATCAGTCGCATCAGGAACTTGAGTCTATTCATAAAGTTCTTTCAAGCGTATGCACAGGATTTTCCAATCAAAATCAGATTGCTCAACCAGGTGATCTTGTAATGGATTGCTGTGTTGATTCACCTGATCGTTGGTGGGTTGGCTGGCACCGTGCTGCCAATCCACCAAGTTGCTGGCCAGGAGGACTTTACCCGTTTACGCTACCTCAAGAAAAAGTTTCTCGAGCATGGCTCAAACTCGATGAAGCAATCACTCTGTTCGATATTCCAATTCGATCTGGCCAACAGGTTATTGAGTTAGGTGCTGCTCCAGGTGGTGCCTGTCAACGTCTTCTCGAGTCAGGACTTCATGTTGTTGGTGTTGATCCTGCTCTTGTGGATAATTGTGTCAGCGCCCACAAACACTTCGAACAATGGAGAATGCGAGCTCGTGATATCAAATTAAAATCTCTTCGTAGATTTCATTGGGTTGTCGCTGATATGAATATCGACCCTCCGAGCACGCTAGAGTCTATTGAACGCATTGTCACAACCAGAGGCAATCGTGTGCAGGGAATCATTGCAACCCTCAAATTACCAAGCTGGAGCCGAACATCTGAATTGTCTGATTGGGTCAACCGTTTTCACACATGGGGTTTCTCGCCCCTCGCACGACAACTTTCAACAGGAGGGCAAGAAGTCTGTGTATATGCTAAGAAAGTTCATTAGCATTTTTCATCCGGTGACCTGAGACTACCAGATAAAATCCTTTGTCTCCCACGAACAGTATCGACTATCAAACTGCCATCTTGAGCAATACCAGCACAGAAACCCTCGATTACTTCATTGCTTCTATACACTTTCACAGGACGACCAACCTGATTGCACCTCGCCTGATACCGATCAATAAACTGTATTGGGTTGCTTCGCACCATCCGTGCAAAATCAAGAAAGAGAAACATAAATGTTTCAAGCAGCTTTGTGCGTGACATCGTACGACCCGTCAGATCGGGAAGTGTTATGATCCGATGATGGAGAGACGAGGGTGCATGATTCCTGCTGCCATTTGTATTCACTCCAATCCCAAGAATAGCTCGACCAAACGCTACTGTTTCAAGCAATAAACCAGCAATTTTTGCACCGTCTATTTCGACATCATTCGGCCACTTCACATACGCAGTGATACTTGGTTCGAGTGATCCCAGTGCATCAGCTAAAGCAAGACCACATATAAGTGACCATATCGGCTGCACATCCAGACCAACGCACCTGTTATCAAGCACAATACTTACGGCAAGACTCCCTCTCTCTTGCCACCATCCACTCCCACGACGGCCAAAACCACTTGTCTGATAATCCGTGAGAATGAGGGCAGGGAGTTCTGTCTCCTCAGCTGCTGCCAATACTCGAGCTCGCTCCATTGTTGAGCCGAGCTGGTTATGCAATTCAATTGTTGCAAAACCAGCCTGTTGACCCAAACTAGCAATATCTACATCGTCAAGAGCCATTAACAATACACCGTTCAAGGGCGTTGACAGTCCAACACATCTCCTAACTTACCTAGTCTATGTGTTTCTTCATGTGGCGTTAATTCAAATCGCCACGATCTTGCCTCAGGGTCGGTTCGCTTGGTACTCACTCTGTCCCCAAATCCGTGTTTAAGCAGGATTGTGATGCGTTCTTTCTGCTTGGTGATTGTGATCTTTTACACCCTTCAATCCGGTGTTCCGTTCGCCCGTGCGCAAACAGCATCATTACCCAGCACTCCCACGCCCATTCTTGATACCGTCATACCTGTTCAGTACGCAGTGCCTGTCCAGTCTCCGGTGCAATCTGGCGCACCAATCTCACCACCTCCACCCACATGGGATCCCTACGGTACACAGGCTGGTCAGGTTTTTACACCTCCTCCAACCGCTCCACCTCCAACGTGGGCCACATCCGCCGTTGGCGGCCAGCCTGGTTATCCGGGCTATGCGACGACGACGACGACACCCATTCCACAAATTGCTCCTGATATGGGAACAGCTGGTAATTCCCTCACAGAAAACCAGACATTCCAGCAAACCATGCGACTGTATCAGGGGGTACGGGGTAGTTGGGCATTCATATTTGGTAACAACTCAGGACGTCAACTTGGTGTCAATGAATTAGATACCTCAGCAACATTCGCGTTACCTTTTTTCTTCAACTCACAAGCAAATCTCAATCGAGCACCATTACTCCTCACACCAGGTTTTGGACTTCAACTTTGGAATGGTCCTGATACCACAGCCGACAATAAATTTATTGAATTACCTCCAAACACCTATGACACATTTCTTGATACTGCTTGGAATCCACAGTTTACTCCTCTGTTTGGTGCTGAATTGGGCGTGCGCGTTGGTATTTTTACCAATTGGGACGAATTGACCTGGGACAGTTGGAGAATCATGGGTCGGGCCATTGGGACGCTCAATCTTACGCCTCAATGGCAGGGTAAGGTTGGGGTGATTTATCTCGATCGTAATCAAGTCAAACTTCTCCCAGCAGTCGGGGCCACATGGGTACCAAACCCGAATGCACGATACGATATTTTCTTCCCTGCACCAAAAGCTGCCTGGCGATTCTCACAATGGAGAAACCGATCCGTGTGGGGATTTATTGCCGGTGAATATGGTGGGGGAGCGTGGACATTTCGCCAGTCAGGAAATGGAGTAAACATTGGTGTCACTCGATTTGACTACAATGACGTCCGAATATCACTTGGTACCGAACTTGTTCCAATCACCCCGCAAGGCTTGGCAGGAAGCTTTGAAGTCGGCTATGTCTTTGCCAGGAATATTTATATTGTGGACCAAGCACGAAATCTTCCTCTGAATGATTCACTGATGCTACGGCTTGGACTTGCCTACTAACAATGATGTTGTCATGTCATGTCTCAACCGTACAAATCCATCACGTATCGTATACAAGCGTGCGTTACTTCTTATCACAGAAATGCTTCTATGTGGAACACTCACGACAACGTGTGCTGAGGAACAGCCGATTCCTTTACCGCAAATTGATTCTTCATTCTTGAATCGAATTCGGATGGCCGCACTCGGTGATCCTCAGGATCTCACAGAGCCGCTCCTTCCTGATGATGTCGCTCCGCCAGGGCAACCACCTCAAGAATTTGAGCCACCCGCTGGAAGAAAACTCCCACCTGGAGCCAAGTCAGGCCCACTTCAACAGGCCATTTTCACAATAACTGACTTGCCCCGTCTTGGATCAAGTGGACTTGGGCTGCTCACGCTTGATACCAGCCTAACAATTGGGGTTCCAGCCCCAACAATCAATTCACCACTCCTTGTGACACCGGGCTTTGGCTCTACATTTATTGATGAA
>JBDOMS010000604.1:0-1656 GCA_039831735.1 Pirellulales bacterium | reverse complement strand
ACTGGCCAACCAATTTGCCTTGACAAGTGGATTCACTCTCCCCTCAAAGTTGCGATTTCCTGACAGAACCGCAGCTGCAACTAGATCGCCATCTGTGACGGCCTTTGCAACAGGGGCAGGTAGTGGTCCTGAATTACCTATGCACGTTGTGCATCCATACCCAACAGTTTCAAAACCGAGCGCATCCAGATCTTTGTTTAAGCCTGATGCAATAAGGTAATCGGTCACGACACGTGACCCAGGTGCAAGGCTAGTCTTCACCCATGGCTTCACGGTGAGGCCCTTCTCGACAGCTTTGCGAGCCACTAATCCGGCTGCCACCATTACACTTGGATTACTTGTATTTGTACAACTGGTAATCGCAGCAATCACAACAGAGCCATGATGGATGGTAGAAGGCATTCCATCACCAAAATCAACAGATCCATGAGCATGCAGCGAGTCCCCTTCAAGGGCAAATCCACGTTGATGTGCAGGCGCCTGCAATGCCTGGCCAAAGGTTTCCTTGATTGTGGATAGCGGAACACGATCCTGCGGCCGCTTCGGACCCGCCAAACTGGGCACAACACACCCTAGATCGAGAGAAAGACACTTTGTGTATTCTGGAACGGGAGCTTCATTCGTTCGAAAGAGCCCCTGCTCTTTCATGTATCTCTCTACCAATGACACATGATCATCTGACCGCCCTGTAAGTCGTAGATAGGCAAGCGTTTCATCATCGACTGGAAAGAAACCCATGGTGGCACCATATTCAGGAGCCATGTTGGCAATGGTCGCTCGGTCTGCCAACGACATACCGTTTAGGCCTTCACCAAAAAATTCCACAAACTTGCCAACAACTCCCTCTCTTCGAAGTGCTTGAGTGACCGTGAGCACGAGGTCTGTTGCGGTCGCCCCAGCCGGCAACTTGCCAGTTAACTCGAAGCCTACGACTTCTGGCATGAGCAACGACAGCGCTTGACCTAACATCACCGCTTCAGCTTCGATGCCACCAACACCCCAGCCAACGACCCCAAGACCATTGATCATTGTGGTATGGCTATCAGTCCCAACGAGCGTATCTGGAACAGCCACAGGCAAACTTTTCTTCCCCCCCTTTTCAGACTCAACCTGTTTTCTCAAAAAGACACAACCAGCCAGAAATTCAAGATTGACTTGATGGACAATACCAATGGCTGGCGGGACAACCCGAAAGTTCTGAAATGCTTGCTGGCCCCAACGCAGGAATGCATAACGTTCAGCATTGCGAGAAAACTCTACATCAACATTTTTTTCCAGTGAATCTGCAGCCCCAAAAAAATCGACTTGAATTGAGTGGTCAATCACAAGATCCACTGGAACAAGGGGATTTATTTTATTGGGATCACCACCGAGTCGTTTCATCGCTCCTCGCATTGCAGCAAGATCGACGACACATGGAACGCCAGTAAAGTCTTGGAGAACGACTCGGGCCGGCTTAAACGGAATCTCTGCCTTTGCTGGCTCCTTTGCATTCCATGTTGCGAGAGCTCGAATATCTGCTTCCGTTATCTCATATCCATCACATGTTCGCAGAAGGGCTTCAAGAATCGTTCTCAATGAAAATGGCAGTCGGGAAGTATTCGTGACATTGGCATCATCCAAGGAGCGGATACGGTGCAAAATGGCCTTGCCGCT
>JBDOMS010000479.1:0-6827 GCA_039831735.1 Pirellulales bacterium | reverse complement strand
CTTTTGAGTGTCCTGCAGATTGATTACCCGTCAATGTTGCAATTGCAGTTCCGACCGGACCATCGAGATCACCAATTACGACTTCTGGTTCAGCAGCTGTAAATGGTGGCCCACCGGCAATGAGACATTCACCCGTTCGCATGATTATTCTTTCACTCATATGTATTTTCCGAAGGAGAGGATAAAAACGAAGACGTCGGTACACTCAAAAGATCCCAATGTTCTCCGGCATTTGAATACTCTCAGCAACCGTTACTCAAATAAACCGATCTTTACAATAAAATACGTGCGCATCGTCATTGTTTTATGGTGATCGTCCTGTGTCACACCCGATTCAAGGTGATACAATTTCTGCCTTCTATGAGAATTGCTTCTCTCGTGAGCCCATCCGATGAAAACTCCCAAGCGATTAAGACTCGTTGTTACCATTATCCTCGCTGGTTGTGGAAGTATCCTGAGAGCACAAGCGCCGCCAAACGTTCTACTCATTTTATCAGATGACCATAGTGTTCCACATGTTGGTTGTTACGATGATGAAAATACTCGACAATTCAACATTACTCCAAATCTTCAAGCATTCGCCGAGCAGGGGATGCGGTTTGACCGTGCATACACCTCAGCCCCTCAATGTGCACCTTCACGTATTTCAATCTTTGCTGGTCGATCACCTGTTGATCTGGGTGTCACTCGTTTTGCACAACCACCTGATTCTGACGTTATTTTTTTTACAGACGTACTTCGTGAACATGGCTACTGGGTGGGACTAGATGGCCGACATCAGCATCTTGATGGACGGATTCGTGAATCCACTCATATTGATACTGTGCTACGAAATTCGAGAATGCAGAATCTTGAAAGTCGTTTTGACCACTTTGTACGATCTGCGTCAACAAAGGGTGACAATTTGTCACAGGTAGCCAATCGCGTTTCAGCCGCACTTGGCAAAGTACCCAAGAACACACCGTTCTTTCTTTATTTTGGCTTCAGCCAACCGCATCGCAAATTTTCTGAAAGCCATCAGGGTATTGTTCCAAGTCAGTTGAAACTCCCCATGGACTGGCCAAATCTTCCAGAAGTCCGTGCAGACTATGCACGTTACCTTGCCTCTGTTCGTGAACTTGATCAAGGCTTTGGGGCAATTATCAAACTTCTACATTCACGAGGCCTTGAGGAATCTACGCTGGTCATTTTTATGGGGGATAACGGTGAAGCATTACTCCGTGGCAAAGGCACCTTGTTTGATCGAGGAACACACGTTCCTCTTTTAGTCCGCTGGCCTGGCCGGATACAGGCAGGCTCACATTCTTCTGCGCTTGTCTGTGGGACCGACCTTGGGCCTACAATTCTCAACGCATGCGGAATACAGGTGCCAGACTCCATGACTGGCATCAGTTTTCTTCCACAGCTTCTCGGTGAGCAGACTGCAAAAATCCGTGAATATGTATTTGCAGAACGAGGATGGCATTGGGGACCAATTACTAGAACTGATGGATTAGATTTTTCACGCTCCATCACCTCGAAACGTTATCGCTATATTTACAATGCTCTTCCTAACCGATCCTATACTCCTGTCGACATGCCAACAAAGGATGCGTGGCACGCAATTCAATCCGCACATGCATCTAATACACTCTCTTCTCTACATGAGCGACTGTATTTTCAAAACCCAAGGCCAGTTGTCGAACTCTACGACCTAAAAAATGATCCTCTCGAGATACACAATCTTGCAGGAAACCATAAACTCAAAGACACGGAAAAGACACTTCGACACGCTCTCGAAAGCTGGATGGTTCAGGAACATGACTTTCTGCCACTCCCATCACATGCCTTAGAACATATCAGGTGACTCACTCCTCTATAATCTGGAAACTGGATGCCCCGTTGACTTGCATCGCGTGAAGGGATCGTATCACTCCAACTCCACTAGGCATCTTCAAGAGATTTCAACTTCCCCTCAAGGGAGTCCAAGCGGTATCTGAGATTGCCAATTTGAAACATTTGAATGAGCGATGCGGTTGCTCCAAAACAGGCAAAACCCAATACTAAATTCCCAACAAGGTCGTATGCATAATTTGCAAACATGTCATTTCCTTTCGGTTGAAAAAGGCTGTGTTTCTGTAAGTACCTCAAAAATACTTTTCTGAACAGCGACTATGTCCCCTCTCCATCGTTCTACAAAAGTAGTGAATTGATGTCTTTAGGGTATATGTTAAGAGCAGAACTGACAATTATGATTGAGAGTCATACAATATCTTCTTGAAATGAACTCTGTATTGATCAACAAGAAGTGCGTACTGGAACCACGCCTCTGGTGACTCCTAAATACACCTGCGATGATCATGCACTTGAGAACTCTAGAGGCACATCATGTCACATCTTTTTGATCTTGATCAGTTTGTCCAAAAAGCCATCGCGCATCGAGCCTCCGATATTCACTTTCAGACCGGAGATGAACCGCAGTTTCGAATTGATGGTGCCATCCGCCAAATCAGCTTACCGAAAGTATCATCGCAGCAAATTGAAGATCTCAAGAGCTTGATTCTTGATGATCGCTCCACAAGACAACTCGATGAACACGGTGCTGTCGATCGAGGCTATGAGGTCAAGGGTGTTAATAGCAAGCATATCTGTCGTCTCCGCGCAAGTTTTTCGAAGTGCCTCGATGGGTTCAAGGTTGTGTGCCGAATCGTCCCCGAAGACATTCCAAGCATCAACACGTTCGGAATGCCATCAATTTTTGAGACAATCGCACTTGAAAATACTGGCATGGTTATCGTGTCAGGTGTCACTGGCAGCGGCAAATCAACAACGATTGCTGCAATGATTCATCACATCAACCAACACCGACAAAAACACATTCTGACACTTGAGGATCCTATTGAGTTTGTTCATAAACCAAAACGATCTATTTTCACTCATCGTGAAAAAAATGCTCACTTTGATAATTTTTCAGATGGTTTACGTACAGCTCTACGTCAAGATCCAGATGTCATTCTTGTTGGAGAGATGCGCGACACAGAAACGATTCAAGCTGCTATGCAGGCAGCAGAAACTGGTCACTTGGTCTTTGCAACGGTTCATTCTGCGACTGTTGAAGATATTCCAGAACGTGTCATTTCAACATTTCCTGAAGACGAGCAGGATCAGGTGCGCTCACAGATAGCCAATGTTTCAACAAGCTTTATTGCGCAATCTCTGGTTCCTCAGGAAGGTGGCGGAAGTGCCGCTGCCTTTGAAGTACTACGACTGAATAATGCTGCTCGCAATCTCATTCGTGAGCGAAAAAGTTTTCAACTCAATTCCATCATGCAGACGCAGCGTCGAGAAGGCATGACAACGCTAACGCAATCCTTTATCGATCTTTATGCTAAAGAAGTAATCTCTGCAGAGACTCTCCTTGCTCACGCACCTGATACAGCACGAGCAGAAAACTATATTAAGGATAATTCATAATATTTTGTTGAGTCGATATGTTCACATGACACTCACGTCATGCCGGCAGATTGACATAATCGGAAAACTCAGTGTGCACGACGGCATATTGACGTGACTACGGAAGCTCCTGAGGGTGGAATACGGCCGAGACAGAGGGTACCTTCGAGTGTGTTCTATGCATTATTTTTTCCTGTCACTCTTTGTGAGCCACGGTAATGTCAGCAATGGTCCATCAATCTGGAGTACGCATATTACTGACAATGTGCTTCCTGTTTGTGTTTGGTCACCGTGCTCACTCTCAAACATCTGAACCTAGTACCGTAACAACAAAACGCATTGAAAGCTTGCCTCGGCTTGCAGACGTTCCACCGCCACCACAGCCGCATCCACTCCTTCCGGTCATGCATCTTGCACACGAGTCACTCTTGTTTCTCAAGACAGGCGTACGGGATTACTCATGCAGAATTGTGAAGCAGGAACGCATTGATGGGAAGCTCAAACCAATGGAATTTATGGATGCCAAGGTTCGTCACCAAATCCTCCACAATGGACAAATCGTACAGCGAGCATCTTTATATCTTCACTTTCTTGGTCCAGAAGATCTGGTGGATCGGGAAATTTTATGGGTAAAAGGAAAAAATAATGGACGCATGGTGGTACGTCGAGGTGGCACACGGTTTGAATATCTCACGCTTGACCTTGATCCGTCTGGCGACACTGCGCTGCAGTATAGTCGCTATCCAGTCAGTGAAAGTGGGATACTCAATATGGTTACCAAACTTATTGATGTTGGTACCAGTGATTTGCAGTACGGAGAATGCAACGTACAGATTTTCGAAAACGTCAAAGTAGACGGCCGTTTATGCAAGTGCGTACAGGTCATACACCCACATCGACGCGATGTTTTTCTCTTTCACATTGTCCGGATCTTTATCCCAAATGACAGCCCTGTCCCAGTACGGTATGAGGCATATGACTGGCCAGACAAACATACTGCAGCCCCGCCGCTCATTGAACAATACACCTTTCAAAATATTCAGCTCAACGCTGGCTTCTCGGATGCTGAATTCACAAGAAACTACAGGGACTATAAGTTCAGACACAAGTGAACGACGTTGCTACGTTTGAAATATCACTGTGTGCAGTCTTTCCAAAGAACAGCGAAACATACTCGCGTACGACCGTCAGTTCCTCTTCCAGCAAGAGCCTTTTTCCTGCATGCATGGCACTACCGGGATACTGTACGACTGTGCCCTGCAGATTTTGTCTGCTCCAGAAGTTGCTGAAGGTCCTTTGTGACCTCTTTGTGCTTAAAGAAAAGATTATTTGTTTCCCCAGGATCAGCATCGAGATCAAACAATTGCCCAGTGGCGTTGGGAGTTGATTCTGGAATAAAGAAGGGTTGAAGGTCTTTTCGACCTGTGTAGCGGTTGCCGCCTGAGCCGAGGTGATCAAGGTATTTCCATTTTCCACGCCGAATGCCCAGAGCAAGACTCATCGTTTGATGAAGTGTAAAAGGACGAATAGCTTGGCCTGAATCTGTACCGAGCAGAGCAGGCAGTATGTCAAAGCTATCCTCAGCAGACTTTCTCGGTAAGTCGTATCCTGTGATTGAAGCGCAGGTCGCCATAATATCTGTCAGGCAGACCGTCTGTTTGGTGATCTGGCCCTTTGAAATTTTACCTGGCCAGCGCACGATCAATGGAACACGGTGACCACCTTCCCAATTGTCGCGTTTCATACCTCGCCATGGGTGGGCCCCATCATGGCTATAATCCCGACGCATATGCACCACACTGGTTACTTCTGGTCCATTATCACTGGTCACAAGAACAATCGTATTCTCTGAAAGACCCAAGCGTTCGAGTGATTTTAATAATTCACCGACGATGTAATCAAATTCAAAAATGAAATCACCATGTGGTCCAGCATTTGTTTTTCCCTTGAATGAATCCGCAGGAAATGACGGAAGATGAACAGCTTGAGTTGAATGAAAGAGGAAGAATGGTTGATCTGTGTGATTCCTCATATGATTTTCAAGGAATGCGATGCTCTTCTCTAAGAACACCATATCAACTTCCTCCAGATCAAAGTCGTCTGCAATAAGTCCAATGCGATTGTCCTGCGAGTAGGCATGGTCGGGTAATCCAGCAGTTTTACGATCAAGAAGCTTCGTTGGTGGATGTGGAATACGGTCACCATCAATCCACGCATACAACCAATCCGTGGTAGGACAGCATGCCGTACCAAAAAAATAGTCAAAACCACGACTTGTGGGACCGTCAGGAATAGGCTGTGAAAAATCAACGCACTTGACTTGGGCAACAGCTTTCGGGCTCATTGGGAATGATCCGCCTGGAACTCTCTGCACGTCCACGTCATGCGCAAATCCTCCGCCTATGGCCGGAAAACTCATGCCGACATGCCACTTGCCAATCAAACCTGTTGAATAGCCACACTCCCGCAACATCTGAGGGAGCGTGAGCTGATCTTCCCTGATGAGACACGGCCCTCCCACACCCGTAAAAACACCACGATAGTTAATACGAAATGCCATCTGTCCTGTAAGAATGCTAAACCGTGTTGGTGTACAGACCGTCGACGGCGAATGCGCATCTGTAAATCGAAGTCCCTCTGCCGCTAATTGATCAAGATGTGGAGTTGGGACTTTTGATTCAGGATTATAACAACCAACATCACCATACCCGAGGTCGTCTGCCAGAATAAGAAGAATGTTTGGCAAGGCCGTATCATCTGCAACAGATAGCACGTTCCATATACCAAGGATGAACACTAAACATCCAGAAAAAAAATTGCTTTTATTCATGCAGAAGCCATTCGTTGCAACATAGACATTACTACTTGTCTATGTCATTTACATGATACCACTATACCTAATTCGGATTGATACGTTGTTCACTTGGAAAAGAACGGTAGGGTTCCTCATCACCATACTTTGATGATTCGCAAGTATCACGCAACTGATATTACGTTCGCAATGATACCTATCGTTGATAAAAAGTGGTCTTTGCACATCCTTTGAGGTATGATGCATTGTTCCAAAAAAGCAACTGGCACGTGTGTGCAACGTCAAGGATCCAGAGAATCGTATATTCCTAAACCATTCACTGCCACGACGTAGAATGAACTTCATGAGAATATCTGGCTTCCTTTTACTGACTGCCATCTACGCCTTTTTTTCCAACACGTCTATGCGCGTGATAGTCAATCTTTTAAGGACGGAGAACGACTGTTTGCGATTCATATCCAGCCTTTACTGGCAGCCAAGTGCCTCGCCTGCCATGGTGATAATCCTAATGAAATTGAAGGTGGGCTCGACATGCGATCACGTGAGAGCTTGTTGAAAGGTGGTGATGCGTTTGAAAAGGATG
>JBDOMS010000158.1:0-6829 GCA_039831735.1 Pirellulales bacterium | reverse complement strand
TAAATCCAAAAAACAAGACAACCACAGTGACTGCCGTGACTCGCCACGTCATGCAGATGAAGTACCCGAATCTTGGCAACATCTTCTCTGTCCAAGCTCCAACGAGGGGAAAACCAAATAAAAAACCACTCATTGACCAATGTGGTAGAGATTTTTGACTGATCAGTGCAATGAGAAGGAAGACAAAGGGTGGCACAATCGCAAACCACGCGAACAGTTGATCAGCTACTTTTTGAGGACGGAACAGCTTCATGAGTGATGAGCAGATGATCACAAGCCATGTACCTGGGAGTACATACACCATTTGACCAAGAAGCACGATAAAGAAGTTTTTCACCTGCACAGTCATGCCTTTCGTTCCAGCTCGTCCCGCCTGAAATCCAAGTGATATCCACTCATGTGAGGCATTCCAGAGCAGCGTTGGCACAAGTCCAGTAAGTGCGACAAGCAAAGTGAGCCATAAAACTGGTGAACGAAATAGATGTCGATGGCTCGGACTGCATATCAAAAACGCAAGTGCCGAAGCCCCAAAAAGAACAGCCAAATACTTTGAAGCCAATGCCAATGCAAAGCATCCCCCAGCCATGAGCCAACGCTTGGTATGCAGAGGGCCCTGAGGATTGAGGAGGTCAGGCAACACAAGTCTGAACGTGAGCAAAAGAAAGAGATTGAGTGGTCCATCAGGCACTACAAAGTGGCCTGCTGAAAGGAGAAAAAAAGGAGCGATTGAATACCAAGCTACAGCCCAACAACCAGCGACGGGTCCATATGTCAGCCGAGCAATATCATAAATCAGCCACCCAACCACAGCTCCTGAAAAAATGAATGGCAAACGTAGAAAAAAAATATTTTCTGAACCAACAAGCCAAGCCATTATACGAGCGAGGCTGAAACATATTGGAGGATGATCAAAATAAGATAGTGACCACGATCGCGAAACAGCGATACCATATGCCTCATCAATCATTGCTGGAAGAATTGCTGCAATGATAAGACGAACAACACAGAAACCAATAATGACTAGCCATGCGCAACGATTCATCTTCAGCGAACAAGTACTTTGTGGCATCTACTCGGCCTCAATCGAAGCTGACATAGCACCCGTAGAACGGGCCAGCCGAACATCAGATCCAAAGGCCTTAATCTGATCTCGCTTGAGCTCGGCGTGTTCTTTTGTTGTTGTCAAAACAATCGCTCGTCCCTCTCTGTCAACCTGTTTGGCTATGGCAAAGCCATATTCCTGTGAATGACCGAACAAACTGCTCAACATTCCAATGACATATTCGTATGTATGATCATCATCATTCCACAATACAACATGGTAGCGAGGCTGGCGTCTTGCTTCACTGTGTTTTGCAGGGTTTCGTGACTGAGAAACCTCTGCAACCTCAACATCAGACATCGCACTGGCAGAAGAAGGCATTTGTTTGGCAAACTCTCATAAACTGCATGGCGGAGCAATGCCAGATAGTATATCGAAGAATGTGTTTTTCTATTATCCGTTTTTTTCTAAGGAGTGATGCCCCGTGCTCGATCGCCGTTTCGTCACAGAGAATATTGATCTTGTAACCACAAACTGCCGCCAGCGAGGCTCGACGGCTGATGTGGAGAAATTTGCAGAACTTGACAAGTTAAGGCGGAATCTTCAAGCAGACATTGATCAACTGAAACAAAAGTCTGGTCAGATAAGTAAGTCAATCGGAAAGTCTGCTAATGAAAGAGAAAGAGAAGCAAAAAAAGCAGAAGGCCGGAGATTGCGCGAAGAAGTTGCTGCCATTGAGTCTCGGCTCAGTGAGATCATTTCTGAGAGTGATACTATTCTTCAGCAAATACCAAACCTAACCCATCCGTCTGCTCCCATTGGAACTGAGGAGGATGCTGTTGAAATTCGTCGTGGATCAACACCTTTACCAGATTTTGGTTTCAAACCGAAGGATCACGTTGATTTAGGAAATCAACTTCGTTTATTTGATTTTGAAGCCGGG
Source organism: Pirellulales bacterium (assembly GCA_039831735.1). Lineage (GTDB taxonomy): Bacteria > Planctomycetota > Planctomycetia > Pirellulales > UBA1268 > CACORA01. The sequence continues at coordinate 4,844 of JBDOMS010000158.1, read as the reverse complement.
GGACGAGTCGCAGGCCATGGGTTCTATTTTCTTATCAATGATGCTGTCCTTCTCGAACTTGCTCTTCAGCAATATGCCGTTGACCTCATGTTGCAAGAAGGCTTTACCGTGATGACGACACCGGACCTCGCACGAGACGTTATTCTGGAAGGCACTGGCTTCATACCACGTGGACCTGAAACTCAGATCTATTCCATCAGCGGCAGTGATCTTTCTCTTGTCGCAACGGCTGAAATAACGTTAGGTGGTGCATTCCATGAGCGGATTTTTGATGCTGATGAATTACCAATCATGCTCTGCGGAATAAGCCATTGTTTTCGTACCGAGGCTGGTGCACATGGTCGGGCAACACGAGGTCTTTATCGAGTCCATCAGTTCACAAAGGTCGAAATGTTTGCTTTTACACCACCGGAACAGAGTGAAACAATGCATGAAAAACTTCTCAATCTCGAATGCTCACTCTTTGATCGTTTAGAAATCCCATACCGAGTTATTGATACCGCATCGGGTGACCTTGGTGGACCAGCTTTTCGAAAATATGATCTTGAGGCATGGATGCCTGGCCGCGGAGATAAAGGTGAGTGGGGTGAAGTCACCAGCACGTCTAACTGTACGGACTATCAGTCTCGAAGATTGGGCATCCGTTACAAAACAAAGGGGAAAAAAGGCACGAATTTTGTTCATACACTCAATGGCACAGCTATCGCCGTAAGTCGAGCCATTATCGCCCTTTTGGAAAATCATCAACAGAGTGATGGCTCTATCAAGATTCCACAACCACTTCAACGGTGGATGGGAAAGGATCAGATTCTGCCTCCTGGCTAAGGCAATCCCTTGCACCCATTGGTACAACGATGGAAAAAGAGGTTCAAAGCATATGCTCTGAACCTCTTTTTTCGTTGAGATCATTCTCACAAGCATACACATCTATGGATGCAAGGACCTTTGAGACTTCTTCAGATGCCTGCCCCACACGACGGTTCGGCAGAGCATGACGGCTCACATGGAACCTCACGATAAACTGTTTTAGGCACGCATCGTGTCACAGTATACGCCACCTTTTTCGGTACCATACGGCATACGTCTACTGTCTTTGTATAGTGAACTGGCTTGGTGACACAGTAAGGAACCTGCTTGGTGCATTTCTTCTGCACCATGGTACAAACTTTGTAACACTCCTCACGACAACGCTGCTCCTTCACCATGCGGCACACCTTGTACTCACATGTCCTGACACGCTGTTCAGAGACCATCTTGCAGACCTGATAGGTTCGAACGCGTTGCTCAGAGACCATCTTGCACACCTTGTACTCACATGTCCTGACACGCTGCTCAGGTACCATCCTGCACACCTGATAGGTACACGTCCGAACACGTTGCTCGGGAACCATCTTACACACCTGATAGGTCCGAACACGTTGCTCAGGAACCATCTTGCAGACCTGATAGGTACACGTCCGAACGCGTTGTTCAGGAACCATCTTGCACACTTGATACGTCCGAACGCGCTGTTCGGGAACCATCTTGCACACCTTGTATTCACACGTCCTGACACGCTGTTCAGGAACCATCTTGCACACTTGATACGTCCGAACGCGTTGTTCCGGAACCATCTTACACACCTGATATGAACAGGTCCGGACACGCTGCTCAGGAACCATACGACAAACTTGATACGTGCATACTCGCTCTTCAGGAACCATCTTGCAGACTTTGTATTCACATGTTCTGACACGCTGCTCGGATACCATCTTGCACACCTTATATGTCCGTACACGTTGCTCAGGCACCATCTTGCATTTTGTATACGTACACGTCTTCATACGCTGCTCAGATACCATCTTGCAGACCTTATAACACTGCTTTTCAACAACGGTCTCCTTCTCATATCGAACACATTTCACTTCTTTTTCACAAACGGTTGGCACCCAAACCTTTTTGCAAATTGTCCGAGGAGGACACTGCTTCTTTACCCGACATACTTTCCCAGGTCGGTAACACCGCCGACCGGAACAATCTGTCTCCCAGCAACCTGGCTCGCGAATACATTTGGTGATCACTGGACCAGGAACTTCACATGTTTCTGTTTTCCAATGGCCTCCACATACCTTTACCGTTTTGGTGTAATGGACAGGTTTGCAAACCGTTCGACAGACATCTCGCTCGCGGGTTTCCCAGACGGGCTTACACACTGTGTAAGGGATCTCCTTAACGCAAGTCTCCTTTACAGGCTTACATACCGTATAGCATTGTTCGCGGGTCTCGTAGACCGGCTTGCACACCGTATACGGTATTTCTCTTGTTCTTGTTTCATAGACTGGCTTACACACTGTGTAACAACGTTCACGAGTCTCGTACACTGGCTTACACACCGTATAAGGAATTTCCTTTGTGCGAGTCTCATAGACAGGCTTGCAGACCGTATAGCACTGTTCGCGAGTCTCATAAACGGGCTTGCAGACCGTGTAGGGAATCTCTTTTGTACGGGTCTCATAGACAGGCTTGCAGACCGTATAGCACTGTTCGCGAGTCTCATAAACGGGCTTGCAGACCGTGTAGGGAATCTCTTTTGTGCGAGTCTCGTACACCGGCTTGCATACCGTGTAGGGAATTTCCTTTGTGCGAGTCTCATAGACAGGCTTGCAAACCGTATAGCATTGTTCACGGGTTTCGTAGACAGGCTTACAGACAGTGTATGGAACTTCCTTCGTGCGGGTTTCCCATACGGGCTTACACACTGTGTAATTGACTGTTCGCGATCGAGTTTCCCACACTGGCTTACAGACAGTGTACTCAACGTCTCTGAAACATTTTTCTGTCTCATAACGCACACAGTTCACTTCTTTTTGCTCAACAACCTTTTCACAAACCGTCTTGTAGCAGGTGTATTGCTTCCGCTCATAGACAACATCCTTCACCAAGCGAGTGCCACATGGAGCTGCACAATCCGGTTCATGAGTTGTCTTTTCACAGCGTGAACATCCTTTCCTAGCCCGTGAAAAGCTCACGGTCGACAACTTTCCATCACCTTGAGTGAAGTTCGATACTCCACAGTAGGCAGCATCGGCACGCTCAGCCAATGACGCAAAACATACGATTGCCAAAAGACAACTTAGCCACATGGTCTTCATGTCTGCTGCCCCTCTTTCGAGGACGGCTCCTGATTATTTGAGTTTGAAAGGGAATGTAGACAGTCCGCAACTACGCGAACCCGTACCCTATAAAGATCGGCCATAAACTTGACGCAGGCTAAAGACTTCACGCAATCAGATAGGTTTTTCTAGACCCCCAGCAGCCATACAACCCGTAAAGATGCTAAAAACATTACAGTTTCATTGCAGATTTGTGTGTCTGGTGATTAAAGTTGCTTCATCTGTTGCTCATTCCGGGATGATACTCGATGACTCCATCTCAACCACCAGCCGATGAAACGCCCTCTGATTCCACCGTTCCCAAGGTGGTCGTCACAAGGTTATCGCTTTACCTGCGTGAGTTACAGCGGCTTCAGTCCAATGGACAAGAAACCATTTCGTCCAGCCAACTTGGTACCTTATTAGGATTCAGTGATGCTCAAGTGCGAAAAGATCTTGGATTCGTTGGACAATTTGGGTATCCAGGTGTTGGTTATCGCTGCGATGAACTTATACGTGCGACTCGAGATATTCTTGGCACCAATCATTCCTGGCCAGTCGCCATGATAGGTGTCGGCAACTTAGGGCAGGCCCTTCTTGGGTATCGGGGCTTCGGGCGACAAAACTTTTCTATTGTCGCTGCATTTGATGCTGACTCTGCAAAAATTGGTCGCACAATTCAAGGTATCAAGGTTCAAGCACTGTCCGAACTGCGTGACGTCATTCATGAAAAATGTATACGACTTGGAATGATTGTCGTTCCCGGTCCTCAAGCTCAAGAAGTAGCTGATCGCTTTGTACAAGCAGGTGTTGAGGGCATTGTGAATTTTGCACCTGTGACCCTCTCCCTACCATCCCATGTGAAAGTTGTTGGCGTGGATCTTGCCATTGAACTTGAGCAGATTTCTTTCGCCGTAACAAACAAATTGACAAAAGAATTTTCTCACGAGTAGTGCCACTTTCGCATGGAATATGTTAGACAAACTACCTCTTGCCTTTTCACTGCATCGTCATCATGCTGCTCGCTTTGAGTGAGAATGATTGGGTTCATGTATAAAAGAACGACGATGACGGTTTGATCGAATGTAATAGTTGTAGATACAAAAAAGCTCTCCAATTGCTTTTATAAAATCGCCTGTCTTCAACTTTGATCCTGCCACTTCTGACCACTTTTCTAATGGCATCTCATACATCTGCCTCACAGCACGGTCACGCCCCTGCTCAGCAATGAGCCGAGCAAACAACTCAACATCAAAAATCCATCGTGAATGAAACGGACGTGAAAAAACTGAATGGATTGCTTCCAATGATCGGAACAGTTTGAGTCCACATTGCGTGTCATTGAATGGAACACCGATGAACCCTGTCGCAACAGATGCAAAGCATCTCCCCAGAAAACGACGTAAAAATCGTCGTTTTATTACGTGCCCAGCTAATGCGATTCGTGATCCTGCAACAACGGTAATATCCGGACATCGCTTGAGTACATCAATCATACGCAACACCTCTGTCAATGGCGTTGCGAGATCAGCATCGATGAAACCAACTGCATCCGCCTGCAATTTGAAGGCGTGTACCATACCTTGTCGCACAGCCTCTGCCTTCCCGCAGTTCTCTGCCAATGAGAGAACCTCAAATTGTGTCGGGCGAAAACTCACAAGACCTTGCAGGACCTCACGTGTTTGGTCATCACTCCCATCATCAACCATCACA
>JBDOMS010000493.1:0-1660 GCA_039831735.1 Pirellulales bacterium | reverse complement strand
AAGTTCTCCAGGACCATTCCGTGGTGAAGTGGGTGATGTTCTAGAGGGGTCATTACGTGTTCCTGGAATGATTCGTTGGCCCAACAGAATTCCAGCTCGTAAAAGTAATGAAATGGTATCAATTCACGACTTTTTACCGACGTTTGCAGGTCTTTTAGGATCGGCTCTTTCAGAAGATCGACCAATCGACGGTTGTGATCAACTGCAGTTTTTCAAGGGTGAAGAAAATTCTTCACGTGAGGAACTCATTTCATTTATTGATGGTGAAGTGAGTGCTGTTCGTTGGCGCCATTGGCGGATCTATCCGAAACAAATTATAGAATCGACCGGGAATCCTTCGGCCACAGGAGTTTACGCGCACCGCGTAGAAGGAGTTGGGTATCCTGCTTTGTTTAACATAGCTCGAGACCCAAGAGAACAACTCAATCTTGTTGGCACCGAGGCGTGGGTTTTATCACGGTATATGGATATCGTTGGTCGCTATCTCAAGAGTTTGAAAGAGCATCCAAATCCACCTGGTTTCAGCATGACGCAATTTCCGAAGTGAGATGCGATGAAGAACTGAAGAGGTAGGGGTGTCTCGTGAATAATTCTTGCAGTAAGGGCCGCCCCCTTTCAATGACAGTTTTTGGAAACCGCTTCGGAGATACTACAGAAGTATCTGAAGAATTGAGTCTGAACTGGGCGATGTGTAAGCCCAAATGAGAACAACGATATAAACCATTTGCAGCGGAAAACAGTGGCCTTACCGTCGCAATTATTCAGTACGAAATCGGTGCGAATAAGATTTTTTCTGGTGTAACATTATGAGGTAATCAACCCGTGGGGATATTAAATCGTTTTGGAGGAAGGCGGATCCATCATGCATAGTCAAAAACAAGTACGCGACGGTTTCACACTGATTGAACTTCTTGTTGTCATTGCGATTATCGGTGTACTTGTAGGTCTTCTTTTGCCGGCTGTGCAATCAGCCCGTTCAGCTGCTCGTCGAATGGTTTGTGCCAACAATCTCAAGCAGATAGGTCTTGCTGCCCACGGCCTCTTGGATGCAAATAAAGTGCTTCCACCTCTGTGTGTGAATACAACAACGGTTGGAAACCACAAGAGGTCTCCAATTCAAGTTGCAGGGCCATATAAGGGTTATATCGGTGCAACGACCTTTTATTTCCTGTTGCCGTTTCTTGAAGAAGCCCCACTTTATGAACAATCAAACAAAGATGTTTCGACTGTTGTGAGTGGGAAAGCAATCTATGCAACGTCAATCGAAGGGTTCTTATGTCCAAGCCGTCCAAATGCAGAAACTGTTGCGGCAACAACAAACGGTGGTGCGAACAAATGGGCGATTGGTAATTACGCCGGAAATTTTTTCATCTTTGGCGATAGAACAGCACTCTCGACAGAGGGTAGAACACGGCTTGCGATGATAACGGATGGGCTTTCTCAAACCATCATGTTCTCTGAGCGTTATGGTACTTGCGGTAACAGCGGTAAGCCGAATGACGCAAGCACATGGGGCAACTTGTGGGCTGACTCGAATCCACGTTGGCGTCCACACCTCTGTATGAATGGTCAAGAACCTGATGCGGCAAACATTGCGTCAGGCTGTAACATGTTTCAAGCGATGCCTGATTGGATCAAGGGCTGTGACCACGGGAGTGCT
>JBDOMS010000339.1:0-6865 GCA_039831735.1 Pirellulales bacterium | reverse complement strand
CAGTTGTACAGTGATATCGTCTTGTGAAGGTGGTGTGGCATCCACATGCCAACCAACTCTGGATGTCAAACTTCCTTCCTCGAAACCTGATAACGATTGTGTTTGAACCACTGCATCGATCCAAGCGCCTCCGGGAGCAGGCACTACCTGGACAACAACACGTTGACGCCGTGGAGGCCATACCGCCGATTCATTCGACAGATGAGGCTCTACCCAGGCCGATTCAATAAGCCCAGGTTCAGGTGGTGTCCCAAAGAAGATGGGTGGCTTTGCGTGAACAACAGGCCAATCAGCGCGTACTGTAGCCAGCGTTTGGTTCCACACACGCTCGCCATCATGTCCCTCCAGAAACATACTGCCATTACGCTGAGTCTCCTCTGCCAAGCTTACAACAGAGAACTCACTACAAACGAGCAACACCACAAGGATGAGCCGTTGAAAGCAAAGGAATATAAGCGACCGTGAGCCAGTCATAGCGCAGCATTATCCTGGAACAATTCGTACCCGGAGTGTTTCAACAGTACCCTCACAGGGCAAGGCTTTTTTTGTACATCCACGATGAAATAACCAAAAAACAATCTTTTATTTTCTTTGCAGACTCAAGAATGCTTTTTGCTCATCACTTAAGACATAATCAAAACCATCACATACACGGATACCTCGCAACACGCGAGCATTCGCACACATTCTACATTTCCCTTTAAAAGGGATTGCTTCAGTAAATCGATGGCTTTTCCCCGAACGCATGGTCGAGAAAAAATAAGGTTGCAACTTCCTCATACGAAAAGTGGAAGTTCTGACAGGCTTGGTAAGCCGGGATATCTGACGATCATCACTATGGATACGAATATGTAACTTCTCAACATTACCCAAATTACAATTAGCTTTGGTTGGACACGGCAGCGATGGACAAGTGTTCTGCCGATTGGCAGGCCAAATACTGCTGGATTCTGTTCGAGTCCGGACAGAATACTTTGCTCATCATGTTCACATGCAAGCACTAATTCAATCTTGAATCATGGACATTCCCAGACATACTCGAAGTTTGTGTTCCAAATGTTTGGAAGTGATTGGGATGCCTAAAAAACTTTTAGCCTTTATCTCAAACTCTTCATTGGTGCTTTATCCTTCAGACGATTTTGAAGAGCATCAGACGACTACGTTATATCTTCTTGCGAATTAATCTGTTCCTGTAGCTTGTTGATTTTTTCTTCCTGCAGAAGAATTTTCTTTCGAAATGCTGTGAGTATTATTTGTATCAGGGTCAGCGGGCCCACAACAATTATTAAAACAGGCACATCGGGAGTGGCACCAAGCCAAAGCATAAAAAAAATAACACCCAAAACCATGAGTGATGGAAGCATAAAAAGTACTTCAGACCACTTCGAAGAAAACCTTTTTTCAAATTGTTCTTCTTGCATAATTTCATACTTGCTCTTTTTCTTCTGGGTCACACCAAGCTCCTTTTTCTTGAGCTTACAAAACACTCAGTTTTGTAGATTTTTTTCATCATGCTCATCCCAGCCCTTTGGTACTTTCTTGACGGTAGGGTAGTGATCAAAAACATGACCGTCCCCTAGCACACGTGGATCACCTTGCCGCTCAAGTTCCTGAAACATAGTTCGTTTTAGACGTTCCTGAATTCCAGCATAGGCATCGTTTGCCGCGAGATTGATCACACAATCTGGATCATTTTTTACGTTGAAGAGCATTTCTTGAGGTCGTTTTCCGAATGCATGCTCCCAATATTTATTGCCGGGACCACGATCCATAATCAGTGATTTGGTTGGGCTACCATCCGTATCTTTCAAACCAAGCTCTGGATTACCGCAAGGCCACCGTTCAGGACAAAAGTTGTAAACAAACAGATAGTCACCAGAGCGAATGCCGCGGGCAGGATATCCTAATCCAGCAATCGATCCAGGACGTGCATACACATCGTTGCGTTCACGACCAATCAAAACAAATGAGCGTTTTCGTGAAGGCTTGTCTTTGAGGAGATCGACAAAGCTGTGCCCCGTCAGATCCATTCCGGAGTGGTCAGAAGGAATGCCTGCAAGCGAGAGAAACGTTGGTGCAAAATCAATAAAACTAAGAAGCTCAGAAATTCGGCGACCAGGATTCTTTATTCCTCTTGGCCAACGCATGACTGTAGGCACACGGTGAGCATCATCGAATGTATGCCCCTTCACTCGCGGAAAAGGCATGCCATGATCTGATGTCACAATGACAAGTGTCGTTTCACGAAGGCCAAATCGATCAAGCACATTGAGCATTTCTCCGACATGGCTATCGAATCGTTCAATCTCGGTAGCGTAATCAAGCATATCGTTTCGGACAGTATCATTGTCTGGCCAATATGCAGGAACGTGATCAATGTCATCTGGTTTCTTTCCAGATTTTTGTCCAGCTCCCGATTCATATCCTCGATGGGGATCTGAACTTCCGTACCAAAAAAAGAACGGCTGATTGTTGCCTCGATCTTTGAGAAATGCCTCGAATGCGAGGTGAGGAGTAGCCTTACTGGAACCCCGCACCTCTGGCAAATCAAAGTCTCGTGGTTGGCCATGGAGATCAGTAGCGCGACCAGGCCCCCAGACCTTTCCTTTTTTCCCAACAGCGAAACCATTTTTTTTGAGCACTTCACTAAACACTGGTAATGCAGCTGGAAAAAAATTCTGGTGATTCGCGGCATCTTCGTTCTGCCAAGAATTGCGACCCGTCAATAATGCCGCTCGACATGGAGCACATTTCGCTGACACGACATAGAAATTGTCAAAAACAACACCCTCTCGAGCAAGTTGGTCAATGTGAGGTGTGTTCACCCAATCACAGTGATATGACTCACCAAAATGACATGATGCATCATCCGCAATAATAAAAAGTATATTCGGCAGAGTTTGCACTTCTGCAAAGCAAAGGTTGAAACTGATAATAATAATCAGGGAAAAGCATGCAGATAATAAACTTTTCATAGATTATCTCTTTCTTTGATTTTTGTGTTTCAATGCATGAAGTAATGATACCAAGACAAAACAGACTGAAAAGAATATGCCGTACAGAGCCTGAACCCCAACGTCTTCCTCGCCCACTACCACGTCATCATCAATGTCATAGCCATGATACATCATAGTAAAAAAGATGCATGGCCTGATAATTCGTTCACGAATGACAATACATTTCAAGTACTCATCATGCCAGCCACATATCGCTATTCAGATCAACAGTGAACAGTACTAATCAGAATAAGAAGTTAGACATTTATTTTTGAGGATCAAGCACGTTCCATGCACATTATGCATGTCGGATTACTTTGCATGAATAACACCATCTAGTTTTCATCTTTCGACTTCCATGCAAAAGTTTTATTGACACTTATGGTTAAGGCTGAGGCAAGAAAGAAAACAGTGAGCGATAACCACGCCTTCCATGTAATCTCGTTATCCCATAATTCCAACCAGATCATTGCAAGGCTCAGCACCAACCCCATCACGATGCACACAATACACACTGTTAGACAGACTTTATTGACCAGATCTAACATCATGCTTATTCCCTTCTGCTTTTGGCTCAAGAACTCGCATGATCGCATGATTAATAAAAGAGAGCAAGAAAAGAATCCATAACGATGGCACACTGATGATGCTCATACAAAACCCAAAGCCGCAACCAAGAATTGCCTGGACGATTACCCCCAATGCGGAGCGACTAGGTATATCCCTCCCAAGATCAGCGAGACCAACAAAAAAACCAAACAACAGCACTGAGATAAAGATGGTGCAGACTGATAGCGGAATCAGCCATTGAATTGAGTACTGATAGAAACGATAGCTTAACCCGTAAATACTCAATCCAATGAGAAGACAATATGGTGGGATTTGCCAGACAAATAAGCCAAAGGCTTTATGCGAGAGATACGCACCAAGGTATCCCCACATAACGCCACTTGCAGCCGCGGTGAGAATAACCCAACGTCTTCTTTTGACAACCTGCAGGATGTGCTGAAAGCCCTGCATACATGATGATGTCTCACTAGGGGCATATGGTTCCATGAGCTTCCAAGCCTCTCAATCAGTGGAACTCACACATCGCAATACTCCACATACGAATAGCGCGGTTCGCCATGTATCAATTCGTATGGTCTAAGCTTCGATCAACCCATTCACGCAACATGGTGAGTTGCTGAAAAAAATCCTGTTCAGCAATATTGACAGGGCTCTTAAAAAAGCACGCCAACCACTCTAGCGCACCATATTCACTATTTCTCGACGCTCGGTCTACTAAACGCACTAAATCAAGTACCAGTGGTGCTGCCAGAATTGAATCGCATCCCTGCCACGTAAATTGCATTGTCATCGGTGTTCCAAGAAAGCCACGAAAATGAATATGGTCCCATGCCGTTTTCCAATCACCTAGACTCTCGATGTATTCGATCGACACATGAGTCTGCGGAGGGTATCCGAGGATGGAAGCAAGTAGATGATCTTTACTCTTAACTTTTGCTGACTTATTGAGTGGATCATCTAATACTTTCCCATCCATATTCCCAAAAATGTTGTGCCCCACCCAGCTCATTACATCAAGATTTCTAGCGGCAAACATGGGTGCAAGAACACTCTTGAGAAGTGTCTCACCTGTTTTTCCATCACATCCTGCATGGGCAATGTGTTGGTCGTACGCTACTTGTTGCATGCATTGAGGTGTTGCTCCGACAGAGGGGGTAAAGTTGATGTATGAAGCTTTTGCTTCGGCAGCAGCCAAATAATACAAACTGCTTGCAGGCAATGGGCACTTTTCCTCACTATTAAGCAGTGGTTCAACATCCTTGAAATCTTGAGGAATAGGAATGGTTGGAGGAGGCTCCGTGGAAGCCACGTTGACAACTATCACATTGTCAAGCTTCTCGTTTCGCTGAAACGTGAGAATATCGTCACGGATACGATCAATGGCTTGCCGTGGTGATTCCACGAGATGAACACTCTCACGATCGGCAAGACTTCGAATCGTATCACCGGCCGAAACAAGTGTTCCAGGGCGCAATCTCGCCTCGATCTCACCAAGGGCTGTCTTCGCTCCTTCAAGCAGATTCGGCGTAATGGCTCGGCTATCATTCCACATTTTTTGGGCTTCATCCTCAAGATGGCCACCACGAATATCATGACCTCCAATGACAATATTTTGGAAATCAACAAGCCCTAAATCTACAAATGGCGTCGTCGCTGTGATGAGTCCAACTGGATCAATCGACTTTTGCTGCAAAGCTGCCAATCCAACCATCACGGTCGTAGAAATCCCACCCTTTGCACCGATAAGCCACATACCAACTCGTGAAGAAGAATGATCATTATTCATGTAATTATTTTTTCTGATTACAACTAATCGTCAAGGATGTGAACCAAACAACTCCGTTCGGGCTATGCCAATAAGATCGACCTACGCAAACATTATTATTTCACCAAACAGCAAGGCAATGTGATCTACAAAGCATGTTTCCACTGAGACTGATACATGTTGAATGATTTCCACAGTAATGCAACTATACTTCACATCGAAAGCACGCATTTACACATTTCCAGCGGCGACATCGTGAATCATGGCAATAGTTCCTGCAACGTCTTTCCAAAATCGCGTTGCCCATCCACCATCAGGAACCTCATGCCCATGAAAAGATAAAGTTTCAGTGCATCATATCTTGCCATTAACACGGTTGATTGGATGTTTTTGTTCGGACATGTAGTCGAACTGTCTATATCATTGATCTTAAATGAATGCCACAGACATCACTCCACAAAAGTTAAGCCGGATGGATAATTACTAACACTGACAAGATGACAATAATAATACGACTGAATCACTGAACTCTATATTCTTAAAGAATACTCTTAGATACATATGAATGCCTCATGATCTATATCTTATCAAGAAGAGTAGCTGATGGGATCTGTAGTTGCACCTGAAAAACCTAAGTCATTAGGATGATCTATTCGACGCTTCTTTGGACAGCATCGAAGACTCTCGTATTCTACTCATGCTATGAATCTAAATAACATTCTTTCACAATGGTGGGGATTTGAATCACTTCGCCCTCTTCAGGAAGAGGCCATCAATTCCGCAATCAATGGACGCGATTCTGTCGTTGTGATGCCGACTGGCGGAGGCAAGAGCCTGTGTTATCAACTCCCTCCATTGATCGGCAATACGACTGATGTTGTGATATCACCTCTGGTAGCGCTCATGAAGGATCAGGTTGATTCTCTAGAGACCATTGGCTATCCAGCAGCTGCTTTATACGCAGGCATGACGCAACAGCACCGCCGACAGATCAAAGATCGATTAATTGCCGGTGACTTACGTCTGCTTTTCACAGCTCCGGAACGTCTTGTAAACACTGGTCTTCTCGATCTTCTCGCCGAGTCAGGAGTCAAACGTTTTTCGATTGATGAAGCACATTGCATTAGTCATTGGGGGCATGACTTTCGACCAGAGTACCGACAACTCGCCATGCTCCGTGATCGATTCCCTCAAGCGAGCTTTCATGCCTTCACGGCCACTGCTACGCCAAAAGTCCAAACAGATATCGTTGAACAACTCCACCTGCGAAATCCTGAAGTGCTTGTCGGCACATTTGACAGGCCCAATCTTACCTACCGCGTATTACCTCGAACATCAAAATTAAAACAAGCACTTGAAATCTTGGGCCGTCACCACGGAGAAGCATCAATTGTATATTGTCTTTCCCGTCGAGAAACTGAGGATCTCGCTGCCAAACTATCCCACGCTGGCATTCTTGCTCAACCATATCATGCTGGCCTTGATGCTGCAGAACGTCATGCAACGCAGGAAGCATTTTCTCAGGAAAAAATAG
>JBDOMS010000120.1:0-6906 GCA_039831735.1 Pirellulales bacterium | reverse complement strand
ACGGCTACCAGTAGTGATGCGAACCTGATCCCCCATCCAGCAACTATCTATGCATCAACAGACGTTGCCGGGGCACTCTCATTTACACCCGTTGTTGGTGCAGCCGGTACCGCGACATTGACAGTCCAGGTTGAAGATGGTGGACCGGACAACAGTTTTGCAAACGCTGATGATAACCGTCAGGCCACACATGCCATTGAGGTCACAGTACTCGATATTCTTTCAGAGGACGGCACGGCTATCCTGAGTCAGGATGGAAGTGGAAATATCTATGCCGATACGCAGCCCATTGTGCATCGAGATGCGCAAGCAAAAATTGATATCAATGGATTCTCTGCTCTGGCAGCAGAATCAGATGACGGTGGCAATGCCCTCATTGTCAGGCGTGAGATGACAGACTATCGCCTTGTTGCCGATGAGACCTGGAAGATTTCCAGCCTGTTCCATTCACTTGGCAATATAGATGTCCGGGAACTGGATATTCGTGCCCGTGGTTCAGCCTATATTTCAGAGGTCACCGTCAGTAACGACGGGACGTTCATGGTGGCTGGTGTTGAGGCCCCGACCATCACGGTTCGTCGAAATGAGACCTACACGTTTGATCTGAATACGCCAGATCATCCGTTCTATCTGCAGACAGCCGGTGGTGGCTATCAGGCCTCACTTGTCTACGCCACAGGGTTCGATGGCAATGGACATACTTCAGGCCGATACCGATGGGCGGTCCCTGCAGATGCTCCTGATGAGTTGTATTACCAGTCTGGTATTGATGCGAATGTCTTCGGGAAGATTGCCATACTCGATGATCCCGGTAATGGCTGACGCATTATCTCCAGAAACGTCTGATCCGATAACATGCTGTTATCTGAAATGAAAAATGCAGCAACCTATGTATATCAGTAGAGCAACGCCAACAGATGATCCATAAGCTGAACGGGGCCGCCCCTTTAGCCGGTACGACAAGAAGCACGTTGTACTCCTGCCAGGGGAGCTTTTCGGTAGAACTTTTTCTTGAATTGGCAACTACTCAGCCAATGGTTGTCTTTCGAATGCGCTCCATGCTTGCCTCCATTCTTTGACCGGGATAGTCGTAAACGTTTCCACGCCATTGAATCCGGTACCTAAGAAAGTATGGCGTAAGCATGTTTTTTCAAATTTAACGAATTTGTAAGTTTTATCGCGAAACAAAACAGCTTCTATACCGTTCAATGTAACAGTAACTACTCATCTATCTGCGGTCCCCGAATATTTTTCTGTTCTCATGAAAAAGCTGCCTTGTTTCTTCCTGATTGTTGCTGTGTCTTGCCTTGTTAATGGTGCGTCGTTTGGAAAGGCAGAAGACACATTTGCAGAAAGGATTCTTCAATCCTTCCCTCAGGCAGACAGGGACAAAGACGGTGTGCTTTCGGAGGAAGAAGAGGCTGTTGTGAGCCGACGCGTGATGCAACGGTATCCGAAAGCTGACCAGGATGGCGATGGCGTTCTTTCAGAATCTGAGAAACGAGATCTGCTCCAAGCGGCTTCGCAAAGGGCCAAGAAACAACGGCCGGTTTCAGCACGCCGCTCAGGAACGAATAACCAAAGTGCAAATCAAAGTGCAAATGTAGTTCTCCAACAGCTCGGTCTCAAAGGTGAACTGGATATTGAATACCGAAAAAACACGAAACAACAGCGAAACCGGCTTGACTTCATTTACCCCAAAACAAAGGCGTACGAACAAGCCCCGCTTTTTATCTATATCCACGGTGGCGGCAACACAGGTGGCACAAAAAACGCCATCTATAATAAGAGTTCGTTGATCCTGAAAGAACTGACAGAATTGGGGATTGCAGTAGCAACTATTGACTACAGAGTCTTTGGCGCTGGAGAAGAGTTGGGGTTCCACCAGTTGTTTGAGGACTGCAAGGATGCATTACGATTTCTGGCGAAAAATTCTGAACGATACGGAATCGACCCGCACAAGTTCATCACGTGGGGGACTTCTGCTGGGGGTTCCAAAGCACTCATTACGGCATTAACGGACAGCAACTTTCTGCCCGGTGAGAATGCTGGACCGGAAACTGAACACACGGTGATCGGTGCAATTTCGTTCTATGGTGCGACCACGTACCTTGTTCCGGAGCTTTGGGAAAAGCGGCTTGAGAGATTTCCTGGGCGGAGCGAGTCGAAAGGGAAGATGTTGTTTAAGCCATCGCATGGTATGAGTATCGAAGAGATAAAGAAACTGGTCAGCGCCGACCAACATTTGAAAGCGGATAGCCCGCCTATCCTGTTGGTACATGGTGATACCGACCCTGTCGTACCCATCGAACTTTCCAAGCATCTCTACGAGGTGGCAAAAGAGCATAACAGCGACGTACAACTAGTCGAAGTCAAAAATGCAGGCCATGGTTTCAAGCAGATCCAGGGTAAGAGCACTCAACCAACCATGACATGGGATGAGGCCCAACAACTTGTGGTTCAGCAGGTGCTCGAATGGATTCAGTGAATAGCCCATGACGCACAGACATTTCAACACACCCAGTACGTGCTCTGTTATGCATTGCCTGCAAGGGATACGCTCGAGGTCTCTGTTTTTTCGTTGAGTTAAAGAAAAGAGTACATTAAGCTCGAGAAACAAATCATAGAGGCTGATTCGGCTTTAATCTCTTGTACTTTGACTTTTGGTATGAACCCGTCCCAGTATCCTTTCCATTCAGGCAAGGCGTTAATGAAAAAACCAAAGACCACGATTGTCTCAAACCGTGATCGACGAACATTCATGAAGGTAGCTGGGTTCGGGTTGGCGCTGCCAATGTTGGAATCAGCGGGTGCTGAGAAACCTCCAGAGACTCAACATACGTCACGAGCCAAGCGGTTCGTTGCTATTGGAACCTATCTTGGTTTTCACACACCAAGTTGGTTTCCGAAAAAGCCGGGAAGTCGGTATGTGATGTCACGAGTTCTGGAACCGATTGAACGGCATCGGGAGCGATTCACACTGATTTCAGGACTGGATCACCGTGCTCCAAACGGACATGCCAACTGGCGCAACTTTCTCACCGGATCGGGAACACCAAGCCTGTCTTTGGATCAGATGATTGCTCAGCACGTTGGTGATCAGACTCGGTTCTCATCTCTGCAACTCACATGCGGTTCAGCGAACGGAAACAGCCAGATGAGCTTTACGCGTGAAGGTGTTCCTCTGCCAATGATTGGTCGGCCAAGCGTCGTTTTTGCAAACTTGTTCAGTTCTGATACTGACAAAAAACGAATGCGATACGTTCTTGATAGTGGTCGGAGTGTACTTGATCTGGTGCTTGACGAAGCGAAGTCGTTGGAGCAGCGAGTCAGTCGAACTGACAAACAGAAACTTGGTGAGTACTTTTCCTCGGTCCGCGACGTCGAGAAGAAAATCCAAAAGCGGCGTGCGTGGCTTGATCGACCTTCGCCAAGCGTTGATTTCACGTTGCCAAAATTCGATCCTGTGGCACCAGATCTCTCACTTGAATGTGAAGAACTTATGTATGAACTGATGTCACTTGCACTGGAAACCGATTCCACGCGAGTGATTACGCTTCTCGTGCCAGGTGCTGGACAGGTCTTTACGATCGATGGAGAGAAATTGATTGCTGGTTACCACGGCTTATCTCATCACGGTCACGATCCCGCTAAGATCACAGACTTCAACAGGATTGGTATCGAACATGTTATGCGATTTGGTCGATTTCTCGATGCGTTGCAGGGCAAGAAGGACGCGCACGGGAGGAGTTTGCTGGATTCTACTATTGTTCTCTATAGCAGCGGCATGGGTGACGCAAACACTCACAATAATAGTAACCTGCCTGTTCTGATCGCAGGAGGCGATTTCAAACACGGTCGGTATCACGCAATCAACCGAGAGCAGGAGTCCCCGAACACGCCTTTGTTTGGTGATCTCTTTGTTACGTTCATGCAGCAGATGGGTATTGAATGCAATCGATTTGCAAATGCATCGGGAAACATGAATGAGTTTCTGCTGTAGTACCGAACAAAGAAGCAATGGTTATGCAGATAGTACGTTCTTCTATTTTTGTCATCATCGTTTTGATCGCGCCAGTTGCTGTGCTTCCCGCATCTGAATTGCCATGGCCTTTCTTCCGCGCTCACTGTATGGATTGCCATAGCGGTGACTCTCCTGAAGGTACTGTGAATCTGGAGTGTGCCCAAGCCGACTGGTCTCTGCCAGCGACATCCCATTTCTGGGAAAAGGTACTCGCCGTGATCGAAAATGGTCGCATGCCACCTCTTGATGTCGATCAACCTACGAACGTGGACCGAGAGATGGCCGTTCGTAAACTCCACTTTGTGCTTCAGGAAAACGTTCAGCCAGGTGGCAGTGTGTTGAGACGCTTGAATCGATCAGAATATGAACACACGATTCGTGACATATTCAAAGTCGGCTTCACCGCACCACCCTCTTTTCCTACCGATCCGGAAATGGATGGATTCGATAACATTGGCGAAGGACTGATCCTCTCACCACCGCTGATGGAGCAGTATTTTCTCGTTGCGACGGAGGTTGCCGATCTGGTGATTCCACCCTCTCGTACAGCGGTCACCGTGAAGCCTGAAACGATCATCATTGGCCCGGGCGATTTCAGCGTTAATTTTGAGGGAAGCAAGGTTCAACATGTGGGTGACTCAAAGGTATTACGTCTCGTCACGAAGAACGAAGTACTTGTTCGTAGTTGCACATGGCCCACGCGTTTTGAAGCCCAGCATTCTGGAGAGTATTTACTCAACATTACCGCCGGGGTATTCGAACCTGTAGACAATAAACCACTCAATCTGAAACTCCTCGCTATAAAGTCAACGGGCCCGTCGTTTACAAGCGTGTATGGTCTGAGGGAATTGGGAACACTCATCATAAAACCGGATGCCGAACCGCATGCTCAGGAACTGAACGTTGAATTGCTCAAGGGCGAAACAGTTGCCATCTACTGGGCGAATGCTCCGTTCGGCTGGGATCGTGATGGGAAGGAAGAGGCTGCACGACAACTGCGCGAGCGGCTCAGTGATCCAGCAATGTACGCCGCGTGGCTGAAGATGGGATTCGATCGAGGGCGAACACCGACGGCTGGTTGGACACAGATGAAACAATTGATGAATAGCAACTCCCTTGACCTGAAAGACCCGGGCCTGAGGACACCGCCGCAACGATTTTCAGTGACTCACCAGAATCAGCTCATGTGGTTATTTGAGGTCATGCATCATGAAGTGGGCCCAGCACTCGATATTCATACTCTGACAGTGACTGGACCAAATCGCTTGATCGACGATGAAGAGGTTATCCAGCAACGAAAAAGAACTGAAGCCTTCCTTGGCCAACGTGAAGGACGTGGGGATCGCGATTATGCCACGGCAATTCTCACCCCGTTTCTGAACAGTGCATTTCGACGTCCGCCAACAAAACACCAAATTGAGAAGTATGTCGATATCACAATGTCGCATCATGCAGATGGTCACCGATTTGAGGACGGGATACACCTTGCAATTCGTGCAGCACTCTGTTCAACAAATTTTCTCTATCGTGGTGCCGTCGCGGGTGTACTGGATGACTATGACCTTGCTAGCCGCCTCAGCTATTTCCTCTGGAATGCACCGCCGGACAATGCTTTAAGAAAGGCTGCTGCCACAAACCAGTTATCCAGTCCCGATGTACTCGCACAACACACTCGCCGGCTGCTCAGTGACCGACGTGCAAGTCGTTTTTTGACAAGGTTTGTTGATCAGTGGCTTGATTTGAAACTACTTCCGGACATCATGCCGGATCCACGACTACTTAAGTTCACGCAGAAAGACCGAGATGCAATCACCGAAGAAACACGACTATTTGTTGACGAAATCCTACGCAAAAATCACCCAATCGAGACCTTTATTGATCCAGAGTTTACCTACCTTAATGCTCATAATGCGCAGCTCTACGGAATCAAGGACATACAAGGCGATGTGATGCAACGTATCTCCCTGCCAAAGGGTGGACGTAATGGTGGAATCCTCGGCCAAGCAAGCGTGATGATGGCAACCGCTAACGGAGTCGATACGCAACCTGTTTTGCGGGGCGCCTGGTTATTGGAGAACGTTTTTGGTGAATCTCCACCCCCGCCACCTTCAGGCGTTCCCGCAATCGAACCTGACACATCCGGGGCCACTTCAATCCGTGAGTTGCTAGCTCGTCATCAGTCCGACGCCAGTTGTGCAATCTGCCATAGCCGCATCGACCCTCTGGGTTTCGCTCTTGAAAACTTTGATCCAGTTGGTCGCTGGCGAACACATTATCCACTTTATGCAGGAAGAAGTGAGAATGAATTTGTGACTCCAATTGGACCGAAGGTCGATGCAAATGGAAAACTTCCTGACGGAACAAACATTAACGGTGTCCAGGATCTCAAGAGATATCTTGTCGAAAATATTGACCAGTTTTCTACCTGTCTTGCCGGAAAACTATTGGTTTACGGTACAGGTCGATCACTGAATTATGCTGATCGCCAGGTGGTAAAACGTGTGGTTGCTGATGTGAAAAAACAAGGCAATGGGTTTCAAGATCTCATCAGTGCCATCGTGTTGTCAGAATCATTCCGTATGAAGTAGGAAGCACATTCAAGCTTTCTCCATGAGCCCGTGCTTCGCATCACTCATCATACTTCACGTCGTTAATATTGAATAACTCCTTTTTCTAGTCAGTATCAGTTCTTTTAGAATCCGGATGCGTGGAAAGCCAAAGGTTCGCACATGCATTTCAACTGCTGCATGCTAAATTTTTGATTCCTCAGTGAACACGTGCGACTTGTCTAATAAATCCACCCTCAGGATACATCGCACTGAGAATTCTCGTCATGCTATTACACATTGAGATTTGTGATATCGCCACGCTACTATGTCTTT
>JBDOMS010000601.1:0-6908 GCA_039831735.1 Pirellulales bacterium | reverse complement strand
ATAATAATTCTTCACGAACATACGCATTCATGGCAGCTGACAGTGGACCAAGAGCCGCCATATATGATGGATCAAATCCTGAGGATGTACTGGAACGGTCCCCATCTCGACCCGTGATTCGGCCGTCATATCGTCCACAAATCAAACCCTTCTCTGCCAGTAACTTTTTTCGAAACATGGACGGGCTGATGCGCAACCTATTTTCTACAACAATCTCTTTCGAGATTCCTGTCAGACGTGACAACGTGCTTGCGACCTTCTCCTGTTGATCTTTTGGCAAACTATCACCCGCAAAAAGCGCGCGAAGATAATCACCCGATGCAAATACCCGCGATTCTGTTATCGCTCGATTCAGATCCTGCTGTAGATCACTCGGAAGTTGCTGATGGAAGTGTGCAACGGCCGTAAGCGTTGGCAAGAAAATAGAGTATGGCAAATCATTTGTCGAGCCACTTCGGATCGTTCCATAGTCAACGAGACCAGAAACTAGAAGAAGGCCATTAAGGAACATCCCATGACGATCCTGTAAATAGTCTGCAATGCCGGCCGCTCGAAAGACACCATAGCTTTCTCCACAAAGATACTTTGGGGACCCCCAGCGATGATGTCGCGTTGTGTAGAGCACAATGAATTCTGACATGGCCTCAATATCTGGCCTTTTTCCAAAAAACTGATCTGCTTTTTCGTCTTCCATTGGCCGACTGTAACCAGTCGCAACGGGATCAATAAATACAAGGTCGGCATGCTGGAGAACGGTATGGTGGTTCGCTACGAGTTCATACGGTGGAGGCGGCAAGGTAGCATCTGGATTGACGAGTGCTCGCTTTGGCCCAAGACCACCAAGATGCAACCACACTGCCGATGCCCCTGGACCACCATTGAAGCAGTATATTATCGGTCGTGACGATTCACCTCCTTCTAAAGTGTAGGCAACATAAAACATCGATGCCTTTGCCGTTCCATCGTTTTTCAATAATGGCAGCATGCCAGTCTCGGCTATGTATGTGAGCTCTGATTCACCGATCGTGATGGAGTGTGTGGTTACAACCGGCATATCACCTGCATCTGGAACAGCAGCTGCCTGTGAAGCATCATCTGTAGATTTTGGTTGCTTGATCTGCTGCTTGTCGGAAATCTTTGCCGATTCCGTGGTCTCTTCTTTTGCAAAAGAATGATGGATTGAAGCAATAACCACAAAACAGGAAATAAGAAGTTTCTTAAGAATACAAACTGGTGACATAGTGAAGATCTTCCAATTCCAAATGATGCAATTCAAAACGACATGTCCGAATCAATGATTGACTCGATCACGAACATTTTCAAATGCTTTTATGACGTGCTCGAGATCTTCCTGGCTATGGGCAGCTGAAACCTGCGTCCGAATGCGCGCTTTTCCTTCAGGAACCACCGGATATGAGAAACCAACGACATAGACGCCTTCTTCAAGCATGGCATTGGCCATGTTGGTCGCCACGGCAGCATCACCTAGCATAACCGGCACAATCGGATGCTCACCAGGCAGGATCTTAAACCCTCGATGATCCATTTCACGACGAAAGAAGTGGGTCTTCTCAAGTAGATGATCACGAAGATGCGTGGATTGCTCAAGCAATTCAAGTGACCTGAGTGCCCCTGCAACCACAGGGGGAGCAACTGTATTTGAAAATAGATAGGTACGAGACCGTTGCCTTAACCAGCCAACAAGATCTTTTCTTCCCGATGTATACCCACCACTCCCGCCACCCAGTGCCTTCCCAAGCGTGCCTGTGAGAATATCAATTCGATCTGTCACGCCAAAATGTTCTGGGGTGCCACGCCCTGTCGGCCCAATAAACCCAACAGCATGAGAATCATCCACCATAATGAGTGCATCATACGCATCGGCAAGCTCACAGATGGATGGCAAGTCTGCCAAAAAACCATCCATTGAAAACACTCCATCAGTTGCAATAAGCCGATACCGTGCATGCTTTGCCTTTTCGAGCTGTGCTCGGAGATCATCCATATCATTATTGCGATAACGAAATCGTTTCGCCTTACAGAGACGGATTCCGTCAATGATACTCGCATGATTCAACGCATCAGAAATAATGGCATCATCTGGGCCAAGAATTGTTTCAAAAAGACCTCCATTCGCATCCCAGCAGGAATTGTAAAGAATGGTATCCTCAAACCCCACAAAGGCACTGATTCTTTCTTCGAGCTGTTTATGGATTTGTTGTGTGCCGCAGATAAAGCGAACGCTTGCCAAGCCATAGCCCCATTCCTCAAGTGATGTCTGGGCTGATGAAATAATTTCCGGATGACTCGCGAGCCCCAAATAATTATTTGCACACATGTTGATGACCTGCCGACCACCAGACACCTGAATATGAGATGCCTGACTTGATTCCAACACCCGTTCAACCTTGAACGTTCCATCCTTCTGCATCTGCCGAGCCTGTCTGGCAAGATCGTCACACAAGTCATCACGACTCATATATCACTCCACTTGAGAATTACTTTGCCACTTTGTCCTGACTTCATCACATCAAATCCCTTTTCAAACTCTTTGTAATGAAAGCGATGGGTAATCACCGGTGAAATATCTAAGCCGCTTTCCAGCATTACGGTCATCTTGTACCAAGTCTCATACATCTCACGACCATAGATACCCTTGATGGTAAGCATGTTAAATACAACTGTGTTCCAATCGATGGCAACTGGATCATTTGGAATACCGAGCATTGAAATTTTACCACCGTGGCACAGTGCTCCAAGCGTGTCATGCAATGCTGCAGGCGATCCAGACATTTCAAGGCCAACATCAAACCCTTCCTTCATGCCAAGATCATTCATCACGTCCTGAAGTGATCCATTGCGTATGTCATGAGCCACTGTTGCACCCATTTTTTTGGCAAGCTCAAGACGAAATGGGTTGACGTCCGTAATGACAACATATCGTGCGCCCGCGTGTCGTGCCACGGCAACACCCATCAAACCAATAGGTCCTGCGCCCGTAATGAGCACATCTTCACCAAGAACATCGAAGCTCAATGCGGTGTGCACTGCATTCCCAAGAGGATCAAAAATTGATGCAATATCTCGATCAATATCTGAAGCATGATGCCAGACATTGGTCATGGGCAAGACAATGTACTCGGCAAATGCCCCTGGGCGATTAACACCAACTCCTTGTGTGTCTTTGCACAGATGTCGCCGTCCAGCAAGACAATTCCGGCAACGACCACAGACAACATGGCCTTCACCAGAGACGATCTCACCCGGAAAAAAATCATACACATTGGATCCCACTGCAATGATTTCACCCACAAACTCATGCCCAACAGTCATCGGAACGGGAATTGTTTTCTGTGCCCATGCGTCCCAGTTGTAGATATGAAGATCCGTGCCACAAATACCGGTGCGATCCACTTTTATGAGCACATCATTAATTCCTACTTCTGGAACCGGCACATCCTCAAGCCATAACCCCGGACAGGCTTCCCGCTTCACAAGTGCCTTCATCGTGTTCATGTGTGCTGCTACCTTTGTTTCTTATGTCACATCAAAAGACGCCACCTATGATGTCCGATCTCGACACTTTTTCCAAAGGGATGCCTTCAGGAAAGAGTGTCATAGGAAGGAACACTGGGAAATTACACCTATTAATCCCAGTCTGACAACGGCACACAGCTACAGAAAAGATTTCGATCACCGTGCACATTATCAACCCGACCCACTGGTGGCCAGTACTTACGACGCCGCACCTCAGCAAGGGGATAGGCTGCTTGCTCTCGTGAATAGCCTCGTGTCCAGCAATCAGCAATGACACACTCTGCGGTATGTGGAGCATGCACCAAAGGATTATCTTCTCGAGACCATGTTCCCTCTTCAATCTTACGTATCTCCGAGCGAATCGAGATCATCGCATCAATAAAACGGTCCAGTTCTGCGAGATCTTCACTTTCAGTTGGTTCGACCATGAGCGTGCCAGGTACTGGAAAGCTAAGAGTCGGTGCATGAAAACCATAGTCAATGAGTCGCTTGGCAACATCTTCTGCACTTACACCACTGGTTTCTTTTAGTGGTCTTAAGTCAAGAATGCACTCATGAGCAATGCGACCGCTATCTCCTGCATAGAGTGTTGGATAATGATCTCCAAGCCGTTCACTGATGTAATTTGCGGAAACGATGGCTATTTCAGTTGCTCGTTGCAAGCCTTCCGCCCCCATCATTCGGATATACATCCAGCTAATCGGAAGCACGAGCGCGTTGCCAAGGGGAGTTGACGATATAGCACCGACCCCACCACTAGTTGCAACTCCACCCGTGGCATGGCCTGGTAAAAAATCAACAAGATCATCGACGACACAGACTGGACCGACTCCGGGACCACCTCCACCATGAGGAATACAAAATGTTTTATGCAGATTCAAATGACTCACATCCCCACCAAAATCACCAGGTGCTGCGGTGCCAACAAGAGCATTCATGTTGGCTCCATCCACGTACACACGTCCACCATGGTGATGCACAACCTCACAGAGTTCTTTGACGTGTGACTCAAAAACTCCATGGGTACTTGGATAAGTGATCATAACAGCAGCTAAATTATCGCTATGCTCATCACACTTTGACTTGAATTCATCCAAGTTGATATTTCCTTGAGCATCGCAACCAGTGACAACAACACGCATGCCAGCCATCTGTGCACTGGCAGGGTTGGTGCCATGGGCAGAAGCCGGAATCAGGCATACGTCGCGATGACCTTGTCCGCGTGATCGTTGCCAAGAACGAATGGCAAGAAGACCCGCATATTCACCCTGACTTCCCGCATTGGGCTGAAGACTGATGCCACCATACCCAGTTGCCTCACACAACCATTTTTTGAGTTGCTCCGTCAGTTGTGTGAAACCTGCCTGCTGCTCTTTCGGTGCGAAGGGATGAATATCAGCAAACTCCTGCCAACTCACCGGGATCATCTCGGTTGTTGCATTGAGCTTCATCGTACAACTCCCAAGAGGGATCATCGAACGATCAAGGGCGAGGTCCCTATCGGCAAGCTCTCTGAGATATCGCAACATTTGTGTTTCACTTCGATGGGAGTGAAATACCGGGTGCAAAAGGAAAGAAGACTGACGCTCAAGCCCCTCTGGAATGGATGAAATTGACTGACGTTCGCACTGGTCAAATGTTGGAACTTCCTGCCCGGGGGGCTCGAAAACGTCTAACAGATCAACCACATCAGACGGTTTCGTTTTTTCATCAAACGAAATACTCAACGTACTGTCATCAATGACCCGAAGATTACTACCCCTTGCACGAGCTCGCTCAATAAAACACCCTGCTTGAGAGCCAACATTTAGTGATACCGTATCAAAGGCATGATCGTTCCGAGTCTGGTACCCCATAAGACGAAGCCCAGCCATGAATACCGATGTGAGGTGACCAATGCGTTGAGCAATAGCACGCAAGCCTTCTGGGCCGTGGTAGACCGCATACATAGCTGCCACCACTGCGGGCAATACCTGTGCAGTACAGATGTTCGACGTCGCTTTCTCACGACGAATGTGTTGTTCACGGGTCTGAAGAGCCAAACGATAGGCAGGCTTTCCTGAAGCATCAATACTCACACCGACTAACCGACCGGGTAACGAGCGTCGAAATTTATCCTGGCATGCAAAGAACGCTGCATGCGGCCCACCGCAACCCATAGGCATACCCATTCGCTGCGTCGAACCAACAACGATATCAGCGCCCCATTCTCCTGGGGGCTTCAGGAGCGTAAGAGCAAGTGGATCAGTGGCGACACAAAGCGTGGCTTTCTTTTCATGCACTCTTTCAGAGAGCGACTGCCAATCCGGGATCTCACCATCCGTATTCGGGTACTGGACAAGCACACCAAAAAATGGACCTTCCTCGATGAGTTCACTGACGTCTCCAATCATGAGATCGATACCCAATGGTTCCGCTCGTGTGGCAAGGATCTCAAGGGTTTGTGGATGACAGCGATGATCCACGACAAACACAGTATCGCGTGACTTCGTGACCCGGTACGCCAGAGCCATTGCCTCTGCAGCAGCCGTGGACTCATCCAGAAGCGATGCGTTACTAATTGGCATACCTGTCAAATCGCAGACCATCGTCTGAAAGTTGATGAGGGCTTCCATGCGGCCTTGGCTGATTTCGGCCTGATAGGGAGTGTAGGCGGTATACCAGGCAGGGTTTTCAAGAATATTTCTCTGAATAACCGTTGGTGTAATCGTTCCATAATAGCCCTGCCCGATAAAACTCTTTAGAACCTTATTTTGTGACGCGATAGCTTTAAGTTCTTCTAACGCTTCGGTCTCTGAGAGCGCTGGTGGCAGTCGCATGTTTTCATGACGACGAATACTTGATGGGACGGCCTGTTCGATGAGTTCATCCCGAGAAGATACGCCTATGGCATCAAGCATATGATGCTCGTCTGCTTCTCGGATACCAATATGTCGGCTGGAAAACTCTGGGCAGCTTTCAGGCTCGTGTTCAGACAATGACGAGGAGCCACAGGATTTGCTTGCAGATGTTGGAGCGTGGATTGCGGACATGACTGAGATTCCTTGGCACACCAACCTGTAAGCTGGCGATGTGATCCCTGTTGTCCTGGAACCTGAGAGATTCACACCCGGATTTCGATCCAGGGCTTGCCCCTTCGGTGGATGAAATCATGCAATTTCATCGCTCTCCAACAGTTTGTCTCAGTCAGTTCTTTTGCCTGAGCGTTCGGCCTTCGGCGGTCTTTCGACTCTCTCCTGACTCCCAAAAGTTTATGCTGCTGAGCACATCACGACAACGCCTTTCCTTCCCCTATCGCAAACAGGCACTGGAATCGGGTACTATATGTTACCACCGTGTCTGATACCCGATGGTGTAACGGTAGCACAAGG
>JBDOMS010000162.1:0-1678 GCA_039831735.1 Pirellulales bacterium | reverse complement strand
TTTTCTGAATCATGAAAACGGTAAAAAAGTATTCCCAACAGGACGCGAAGGATGTGACGGCGCTTGCACTCCAAGAAATGGTCCTGCAACGAGTGGCATTGTCAAGATTCTTCCATACTTGGAGTACGGTGCTCTGTATGACCAGTTTGAATCTGAAGCCTCCTCAATCACAACTCCTTCCAAAATTCCTGGTTCTATTAGCGAGAGCGTGATTGGAACGATTATTCCTGAACTCAGGTGCCCAAGCAGTATCGATCCTGAGACCGTCGCCAGCGGTGGAAAACAATGGGGGCTTAGTTCGTATGCCATGTGTGCGGGGCACCACGGCCCAACATACGGCATTAGTCGTACAACAAAAGACAAGAATAGTGGCTTGTTCTTGTATCGAGATTCACTGTCTCCGGCAGATACGCTCGATGGGCTGAGTCATGTCTTTCTCGTCGGCGAGGTCACCGACGCTGAAAAACCAGGACACACCAATCGCTGGGCAGTCGCGGGACGACATGTTGACACACTCAGAACAGCCGACAACCCCGTGAATACTGGCTACCAGCAGGGAGTCACATTTTCCAACTACGGCAATCCGTGTAATGGTGCTTTTGCAAGCCAGCACCCCGGGGGTGCAGTCTTCGCTCTGGGGGATGGATCAACGCATTTCATGAGTGAAAATATCAGCCTTTCTTTGTACCGACTCCTTGGTCAACGCGCATCTGGAAAGGTAAAGAGTCTGCCATGATCCAGCGTGTTGCACGACCATTCCTGTTCTTGTGCTTAACGGCCCTTTTCTCCGGCTGCAGTGATTCTGGCATCGTTCCCGTCTCGGGGACGGTCCTCATGGATGCTGAACCATTACTGCTTGAGGGTTTTATCCGCGTCGAACCAACAGACGGACGTGCCGCAACCGGAAAAATTAACCCTCAGGACGGCTCATTTAGCCTGACAACATTTTCTCAGAATGATGGCTGTATGCCTGGGACGCATGCTGTTTCCGTAATTGTGAATAAGACGATTGGCATGAATACCGTTTCAATGGTTCCAGAAAAGTACCTGAGCAGTGAAACATCAGAACTGACAGTGACAATCGACGGTCCAACAGATGCTCTCAGCATTCAACTCACCGGCGGCATCACCGATATTCCTGAAAATGCTCCATCGCCCCCCGACGAGGGTGATCTCTACCTCAAATAATATTCCAAGGTTTGCTCGTAGATCGTGCCACAACCTTTGCCTTGCTCACGGACGACACTGCTTTCCTTCAAACTGAATTCACGCACGACTCAACAACCATGCACCATCACATAGGCATATCACGCAAAGCATTTACCCTGGTTGAGCTACTCGTTGTGATTGCCATTATTGGCATCCTTATAGGACTGTTGCTCCCCGCAGTACAATCAGCACGGGAAGCCGGGCGGCGAGCATCATGCATCAATAATCTTCGACAAATTGGCATTGCGCTGCATAACTACATCAATGCTCGGGGAGAGCTGCCAGCAGGATGGCTTCCTGGTGGCAAAAGGAAAGCTGAATGGGGCTGGCCCGTGATGATCCTCCCTCTTCTCGAAGAAGAGCCTCTGTACTCTGAGTTGTCAGCACCTACACAAACACTACGAGACGTAATTGGAAATCCACAAATACGACGACTTCTTCAAACGCGCATCAGTGGCTTTGCGTGATA
>JBDOMS010000387.1:0-6916 GCA_039831735.1 Pirellulales bacterium | reverse complement strand
GAGGAATTCCAGATTACAAACAAGTTGCTAACGGAACGAAGCTCTCTAATGTTTCATCTGATCAAGTTGAGTCGCTCTCTAAAGAGCACCAAATCGTTGAAGTGAAGAAGGCAACAATGGCTGACTTTATGCAGTTTTATGACGTAACACTCATGAATCCAAAGGTTCTTGTTGGAATGTTCATTGGTGCAATGGCCACATTTGTGTTCTGTGCACTGACGATGAAAGCTGTTGGTCGTGCAGCAAAAGGCATGGTCGAAGAGGTGCGACGGCAGTTCCGAGAGAAGCCAGAAATCATGGAAGGGACTCAAGAACCCGACTATGCTGCTCCTGTTGAAATCAGCACCAAGGCTGCTCAGAGGGAGATGGTGATCCCGTCATTGTTAGCGCTTCTTGTGCCAATCGTTTCTGGTCTGTTGCTTGGTGTCGGGGGAGTGATGGGGCTTTTGGTTGGTGGTCTGACAAGTGGATTCTGTGTTGCTGTATTTATGGCTAACGCAGGTGGTGCTTGGGATAATGCAAAAAAACATATAGAAAGTGGTGTCCATGGAGGGAAGGGGACCGATGCCCACAAGGCCGCTGTTGTTGGGGATACGGTTGGAGATCCGTTCAAGGATACAAGTGGTCCGAGTCTCAACATTCTTATCAAATTGATGAGTATGGTTAGCGTTGTGGTTGCTGGCCTCATTGTGCGTTACTCATTGGAAGCTATGGGTATTTTCTAGCCTGCTTTTTCCAGTTTGTATGATCAGTGCACTGATACACTGGGTAGCATGAAGTCAGGCTTCGCCTTCCAACTTGATTCGATAAATGGTGCTGCTAGAGCCGGTGTGCTTACAACCCCGCATGGAGCAGTGCCCACGCCATTGTTTATGCCTGTGGGAACCATGGCCACTGTGAAGGGGGTCGACGTTGATCGCATTCGGGAGACTGGTGCGAAGATGGTACTCGGGAATGCCTACCACTTGCACCTGAGGCCAGGTGAAGCGATCGTTGCAGAGGGAAAAGGTTTGGCAGAATTTATGGGTTGGAGTGGGCCAACCCTCACAGACTCTGGAGGCTTCCAGGTTTTTTCTCTGGCTCAACAAGTGCACGTCACGGACGATGGTGCTTTCTTTCGCTCGCATATCGATGGGGCAGCAGTAGCACTGACCCCTGAAGCCTCTATGGATATTCAGCAGAAATTGGGTGCTGATATTGTGATGCAACTTGATCATGTTGTTGCTCTGCCAAATGACTATCGTCTCGTTGCAGATGCTATGCGTCGATCATTGCGATGGGCTCAACGCTGTCGAGACGTTCATATGAGATCAGATCAGATCTTATTTGCTATTGTTCAGGGAGGACTTGATTTAGAGCTCAGGCAGGAGAGTGCGGAGCAACTTAGGGAGATTGGTTTTGATGGGTATGCCGTTGGTGGACTGTCGGTTGGTGAAGGGGCTGAGGCCATGGACACAACTCTCCGGGGAACACTGCCGTCCTTGCCAATCGATTGCCCACGTTATCTCATGGGGGTAGGACAACCAAGAGATATAATTGAGGCTGTTGCAGCAGGAATCGATATGTTTGATTGTGTCTTACCAACGCGATGTGGTCGTACGGGACTTGCGTATACATTTGAAGGTTTGGTTCGAATCAAAAATGCCAAATATGCTCGAGAGAAAAAGCCACTTGAAGAAGGGTGTTCCTGTGTAGCATGTCGTCACAGTGTCAGCTATTTACGCCACCTTTTTCTTGCGAATGAAATGCTGGGGCCAATATTGACATCCATTCATAACCTCACTTTCTACCAACGACTGGTAGGGCGGCTTCGTTCAGCCATTCTTGGAGGTACTTTCCAAGACGTACGTTTGGATCTTCTGTCTCGATATGAGGATAATCCTTCCCGCGGTAGCAAAGGCTCTTGAACCCGGTCTTCAGGTAGACGGTCTTGCCGGTCTAACGTGCCGACCACTACATTCCGGATTCACAATATATTTCTTTTGGTAACACATTATGAACGATTTCCTCTATTCATTCCTCGTTTTGCTACCCACGTCCGTTTTTGCGCAAGATGCCCCGAAAGCACCCCCTAGCGGCCTGCAGACATTGTTGACCTATCTTCCAATGATCCTCATTGTGATGGTAGCGTGGCTGCTGCTCTACCGTCCTGAGCGTGAGCGCCAGCGACAGCAGCGAGAATTATTGGCGGCCCTCAAAAAAAATGACCACGTGGTCACCTCAGCTGGTATTTATGGCATCGTCTCAAACGTTGACCGTGAGAATAACCGTGTGACGCTCAAGGTAGATGAGGCGGCAAATGTCAAGATGGTTGTCACGCTCTCAAGTGTAACCAAGGTGTTGGCTGCTACTGAAGATGGAGATTCCGACACCTAAAATGTTCAAGAAACCATTGCAGTGAGTTCAAGTATGATGACGAGTCTTATGAATATACATTTTTTTGCAAAAAGCCTAATTGCTCAGGGGGGAACAAGTATCCCGGAGGAATCACTAGCATGGTATCGTGAAGGTTGGGCTATGTGGGGCTTAGTCCTTTCTGCAGTTGTTGTTCCAACCGTTCTTGCTTGGTGGCTTACAAAAAGAATGAAAGCCGCTGACTTATGGGGGCGGCTTGCGGTCGTGCTTGTTGCGGCAACGGCTGGAGCGCTTGTCACGTGGCTGGGTTGGCCTCCCCGTTTAGGGATTGACCTGAAGGGCGGTGTGATTCTTGTCTATGAGGTCGACGCTTCAAAGCGTGAGGAGTTAGAGAAAGAAGATGGTGAGAATGTCCAGCCAGTCGACATGGATAAATTGGTCGCTGCCGTGAGTCGTCGTGTTAACCCAGGTGGACAAAAAGAAGTCACGGTTCGTCGCTATGGGCTTGATCAACTCGAAGTGATTGTTCCAGATGTCGATCAGGCAGAAATCGATCTTATTAAACGGGTCGTATCCAGTGCAGGGGTTCTGGAGTTTCGAATCACGGCCAATAAGAATGATCCACGTCATAAGTTGTTGATCGACCTCGCGACAAATTCTCCTGGATCAATAATTACGGAGGGGAAAAGACAGATTGGTCAATGGGTTGACCTTGACGTAGCAAAGATGGGTGCGGGAGATCAGGGGCTTGTGACCCGGACGACATCTGATGGAAGAATCGAGGTTCTCGTCGTACTTGATCGTTTCAATGTCACCGGAGGATATCTCACACGCGCGACAGCGAGTTACGATCAGAATTTACAGCCATGTGTAAATTTTTCATTCAACTCTGCTGGTTCGGCATTATTTGGGACGCTTACAGGGCAGAACCTTCCGGATCCTGCCAATCAACTCACAAGCCGCCTTGGAATTGTTCTTGATGATACGTTGCTTTCAGCACCAACAATTAGGAGTACTATCTCTAGTGACGGACAGATTACTGGAAGTTTCAAGCAAGAAGACGTGGAGTTCCTCGTTGGCGTTCTCAATGCAGGGAGTCTTCCTGCAGCGCTCTATAGTGAGCCAATTAGTGAGCAAAAAATTAGCCCACAATTAGGGGCTGATACGATTCGTTCCGGTGCAAGAGCCATACTTCTTGCCACAATAGTGGTGCTCACCTTCATGCTCATGTACTACCGGTTCTCCGGTATTGTTGCAGACCTTGCAGTGCTTCTAAACATTGTGCTTGTGCTAGCCCTAATGATCTCGATCAAAGCTGCCTTTACGCTTGCCGGACTTGCTGGTCTGGTGCTTTCGGTGGGGATGGCTGTTGATGCAAATGTTTTGATTTACGAGCGAATGCGGGAGGAGTTAGACCGTGGTGCCTCGGTGAGGATGGCAATCCGAAATGGCTTTCAGCGAGCTTTCTCGACCATTGTCGATTCCAATCTTACGACACTCATCACTGGAATTGTCTTATTTACTATCGGCACAGATCAGCTCAAGGGATTCGCGGTAACGCTCATCCTTGGGCTTTCGCTCAATATTTTTACAGCAGTGTTCTGTTCTCGGGTTGTATTTGATCTTGCTGAGAGAAATCGATGGCTGACGAAGCTATCAATGGCCAGAATGTTTGGCCGTACGAATCTTGGTTTTGTGCGTTGGATGCAGCCGGCTATTGTTGGTTCTGTATTATTTGTTGCGTTAGGTCTGGCTGCTGCTTGGCAGCGAGGTCAAGGGCTCTTTGATATTGATTTTACAGGTGGCACGAGTGTTCAGGTTGCGTTTAAGCCTGATCAACCACTTGATATTGCGGAAGTGCGACGGGCGGTTTCAGGGCTTCCTGACGTGGCAGTGAGTGCAGTAACAAGCAGTGATGCACCTCCTGATACTCGTTATAAGATTGACACATCGCTGCGAGATGAGTCTCCACAAGATGGAAATGACGTAGAAGAGACATTGAAGACAGCGTTTCCCGGGCGGCTTGCCACCTATGACATGGGCTTTCGTGATATCGTTTCGAAGGATATTGAGTCCTCTCCGGATGAAAAGAGCCAAGATGATTCTGATGACACGAGTCCCCCTGCAACACCTGTCAGCCTGTCCACAGAAGTTGTGCTTGATTTCCCCCAGAAGATCACCATGCCGGCTCTGAAAGAAGAGATCGAGATAGCAATGCGGTTAGAGGGATTTCCTGATGCGCCGTTTGAAGTGACTGCAGATGGCATGACAAGTCGCACAAAGCCGTACCGCAGCTGGACATTGTCAACATCGTTAGATGAGGAGGCTACTCGGGGCGTACTCGAGAGGGTTGCCAAGAAACTGCGTGATACACCAATTTATCTTTCAGCAAATGAAATTGGTGGAAAAGTAGCAGGCAATACAAAAATAACGGCTTTATATGCATTGCTGACGAGCCTTGTCATGATTGTGCTCTATGTCTGGGTTCGCTTTCAGAATGTGGCATTCGGCTTGGCGGCAGTTGTCGCGCTTGCGCATGACGTTTTAGTGGCGATTGGTTGTTTGGCACTGAGTACTTCGGTCTCACCAGTTCTCGGCTGGGCCCTAGTTGATGATTTCAAAATCAGCCTTGATGTTGTCGCGGCGCTACTAACAATCGTGGGTTTTTCAATCAATGATACGATTGTGATATTTGACCGCCTTCGTGAAATTCGTGGGAAAAGTTCGTTTGTTACGTCCGAGATGGTAGATCGGGCTGTCAATCAGACATTAAGCCGTACGATTCTTACCTCTGGTACTGCTTTGTTAGCTGCGTTGATTCTCTACAGTGTTGGTGGTCAGGGCATTCATGCCTTTGCATTTACGATTCTCATTGGGATCGTGGCTGGGACATACAGCACCATTTTTATTGCTGCTCCAATTGTTCTGTGGCTTCAGCCTCGGGCTAGACCTGCTACATCTGCACTTCGAAAAACAGCTCCGCAAACGGCATCCTAAAACTCATGTGTGATGGCAGGAAGTAAGCACGCAGTTTTTCAGGACGTTCTAAACGTTCTGATCGTAACGATTATTCGTGCTTGTGCGAATGATCGAGCTGTGAGAGTAGAAAAAACTGCCCCACAGTAATGTTGTCGAGCGGTTGAACTCAGATGGTGTCATAGTTTCATCAAGGAGATTGTGAAACCGTGTCACGCGTAGTCCAAGCATTGAGATTCATAGGTGGTATGACAGCACTCGTTGGAGGGGTTGCCGTGCTTGCTCCACTCATTGGGTCAATCAATGAAAGGGGGTTGTCTGAGAAACAACGCCCTGAAAGAAATAGTTTGCATTGCGAATCCTCCGCAGTGATCAATCATGTTATTCAAGATCCAAAAACAAAAACATTTGAAAAGCCGCCTGCGCATCAATGCCATGAAGATCAGGGTGCCCCTACTTTAGTAACGACTTCGGCCTCGCCGCCTTCACCTCCAGAAGTGATGCCAAAGCAGCCTAATTCTTATTTCAATACACCACCAAATCTTGACGCATCATACCGCTCGACTCTTGCTCTGCCGCCACCTCCATTACTTGATGTAAATGGTCCGCCTCCAGTAGCTCCTGGTTGGACAGTCGGGTCGTCGATGAAAACAAGTTATGAGTCAGATGTGTACACAGGATCGGTGCCTCACGTGTATGTTGTGCGGGATGGCGATGACCTTACATCGATTGCAATGAAAATATATGGGCACCCGAATGCAGCATCAGCAATCCTCGCAGCTAATCGTGACCGTATTCATCAACCGGATATTCTAGCAATAGGACTATCCCTCAGAATTCCTCCTCCATGGACAATCCATGCTGTTTCACAGGCAGGGGCATTATCACTGATTGAGCCGCGCCCAGGAATGGATCGAGGAACTGTAAAGACAATTCCAAAAGAGTCGCGGGATTCACCACCATGGCTCAAGCGAACGGATGATGGCTAATGACGTTGTCCTGATGAAACCTCAAGACAAGAAGGTGTCGATATCAATGTTTGAGAGCCATGTCAAAAAAAGTCGCAACGAGGGAAGGTACTTTTGCAGAAGCATCACTTGCTAATTCATCGGCAGATAATGACGCATTCAACTGCATGCAGATAACAGATGCATCCGATGCTGACTCCACCTCCTCAGCTTGATCCTTCTTGTTACCAGGGCCCCGAGTCATCCACTTTTCTGGGCGGATTCGTATGAGTTGATCAGTCAGCTTGTTGGCATCCCGGTCACCACTTCCTGAAAGAAGAAGAATGGGAAGAGATCCTCGGAAAACATTTGTTTTCATCGCTGGAAGCATTGTCACTCCAGCTCTTGCAGTCAGCGATGGACTAATAAGAGCGAGTGCCTTTACCTGACCTCCTTGAGGGCCACTTGTTATGGCTGGCCACGAAGCATCAGCAACTGTCCACAAGGCGCCGAGTGTGGCTCCATCACCACAGCCAGCAACACAGAGTCGAGCTTTATCAAGGTTTTCACTAACGGATTGCTTGTCGATCCATTGATAAATTGTTTCAAGGTCACCACGTGCACGGGCTTGTTGTCGA
>JBDOMS010000176.1:0-6924 GCA_039831735.1 Pirellulales bacterium | reverse complement strand
GCGGTTTGATCTTTGCGATACCTGCAGACAACGATTTTTGCGTAATCCTCTTGGCATAAAAAAAGCCAAAAATCTCAATTTCAGTCAAAACTAAGTTGCTGTCATTGTGTGACAACAAGTAGTCGCGGTAAGAGGAACATTCATACTAGATTTCGAGCCTTGCTTGCTATGGCTAGCGGCACGCAGATAGACCGCTACACTGCACTCACGAATAACGTTTTCTGAGGAGTGTGCTGCGTTATGGAAAGTAAAACACTGAAGATTGCATCTGTTCCAGGTGATGGAACTGGACCAGAAGTGACTGCGGAAGCGATGAAGGTTCTCGCGGCAGTTGCAAAAATCGAAAAATTCCACTTTGAAGTTGAACCACTTGATTGGGGTGGAGAGCGGTACTTGCGAACCGGGGAAATCATCCCTCAAGGAGGGCTTGATCTGCTTCGCACGAAAGACGCTGTGTTCTTAGGAGCAATAGGTCATCCAGATGTTGCTCCTGGCATTTTGGAGAAGGGTCTACTGCTCGACCTACGATTCAAATTGGATCAGTACATTAATTTGCGCCCAGTAAAACTTCTGCCCGGTGTTGAGACACCTCTTGCGGGTCGAAATCCGTCAGATATTGACTT
Organism: Pirellulales bacterium; assembly: GCA_039831735.1. Lineage (GTDB taxonomy): Bacteria > Planctomycetota > Planctomycetia > Pirellulales > UBA1268 > CACORA01. The sequence continues at coordinate 6,301 of JBDOMS010000176.1, read as the reverse complement.
CGTTGTCGTACGAGAAAATACAGAAGACCTGTATTGTGGCGTAGGTGGCTATCTCAAGAAAGATACACCTGATGAGGTTGCTGTTCAGCAGGCCATCTACACCCGAAAAGGTTGTGAGCGGTGTATTCGCTGGGCATTCGAATACACTCGGCAGCGTAATAGTCCAAAGAAAATGCTTACCTTGGTTGCCAAGACCAATGTACTGACATTCGGCCATGACCTTTGGTACCGCACCTTTGAGGAGGTAGCGAAGGAATACCCGGATGTGAAGACGGACTACAACCATGTGGATGCATGCTGCATGTGGATGGTGAAGAACCCCGATTATTATGATGTGATTGTCACAACAAATATGTTTGGTGACATCATTACGGATCTTGGTGGCATTCTGCAGGGGGGAATGGGAGTGGCTGCTGGTGGTAATCTGAATCCAGATCCTGGAGGAGTGAGTATGTTTGAGCCAATGGGAGGGAGTGCTCCAAAATACGCTGGCCAAAATGCTATCAACCCGATTGCGGCCATTAATGCTATGGCTATGCTGCTTGAACACAGTGGATTTCCAACTGCTGGACATAGAATTGACTCAGCAGTTGCCACCGTAACCGGAACCAAAATGAAAAGCCAAGCGGCAGGCAAAATGGGGTATACCACGAAAGAGGTTGGTGATCTGGTTGTGCAAAGTCTTTCGTGATTCTATCTGTCGTGATTCTACGTTGATGCGAGTGCTATGCGTTGTCCCTCATTCTGGCTTTGTGTAGCTGCATGAACGACGCGCATTGCTTCGAGTGAGTCTTCAAGATCACTGTTTGGTCTTATGAGGCTCGTGACCTTGCGATGAAATTGAAGCAGCATGTGTTCGCCTACTGGCCGTTCACTGTCTAGCGATTCCTGATGTCGTCCAGCGTTGTCAAACCATACAAGATTGTTGGGTAGGTCAACGAACGCAATGCCGTTTCGGCAAACAACCTGCAATTCTGGTGGTGTGCGAAAGCTAACCGCCTCATCCCATCCTTGTTGCATATAGCGGCCACAACTCACCTGCGCCAGGATCCTGTTCTCTGGTTCAGTTGCGGAGGCAAACTCCATGCTGAGCATGTTGTAGTCACGGCACATTTCATTTTTTGAATCAATGTGTTGAACGCCGAAGACACTCTTGGGATAGGATCCAACGACATAGCAACACCAATCAACAAGTTCAAAAAGTTCATGAGATTCGATTGTGGCATCGGGTTCTTGACGCGTCGCTGTGCCGACCAATTTTGGGACTCGGCGATGGCAGAACAACATTCGTGGTGGACCAAGTTTTGTGGCGATAAGTTCTTTTAGTCGGATAGTTGCAGGGGCGTGGCGACGTGGAAGTTCTGCCATGAACACAATGCCGGACTGCTCGACGAGAAGTCTTATCGCCCCCGCTTTTTCTGTATGATCTGGGAGGGAGACGGCTGAGTACACTGCTTTGCCGTGCTCGCAGGCTGCCGTAACAGGAGTAGTCCCAAACCAGTGATTCGCTAAATATAAAACTGCATCAATATCGTCACGAGCGATAAGCGAACGAAAGCCATCGGCAGTCGACGTGTTGAGAGCATTGGCAGCACCCTGAGCTAGGTGAGCAACCTGCTCACAAATACCAATGACCTCAAAACGATCTGCAAGCGAACGCAGTGCAGGTAAATATCGTGAATCCCACTGAGAGCCGAGGCCGATGATTCCGACCCGCAGTTTCATCCGTGATCCTCCGTATGCTCCCGGAGTGAGGCTGGGCGCGTCGCAAGTTCACCGTGAGGCAGTGAAAATGCTTTGTCAGAGATGTCTTTACGGCACCATGCACCTTGCCAACGAATTTTCTTGACGGCTGAATATGCATGAAGTTTTGCCTTCGCGATGGTGTCGCCGAGGCCTGTGATTGACAGTACTCTGCCACCGTCGTTCACGATACCGTCGGGCGTCTCTCGAGTTGCTGCATGAAATACAACAACATTGTCCTCGGAAGAGGCCTCATTCAGGCCATGAATGAGATGACCTTTTTCAACTTTTCCAGGATAGCCCGATGAAGCCATGACCACGGTAACACTTGCATCGTCTCGCCAGATTGGTGTGGAAACCTTCTCAAGTTGTCGATCTACTGCGGCATCAAAGAGTTCGAGGATGCTTGATTCAAGTCGCATCATGAGAGCCTGGCACTCTGGATCACCAAAACGTGCATTGTACTCAAGAACTTTTGGCCCTTGATTAGTGAGCATGAGTCCTGCATAGAGCACGCCTTGAAAGGGTACTTTTGATCGCCGTAGTGAGTGAATCGTCGGAACAAGAATGCTCTCCTCGATTTGCTGCATGAGTTCTGAGTTGACGAAAGGTGTTGGGCAGTACGCTCCCATGCCCCCCGTATTTGGACCAGTGTCACCATCATGTGCTGCTTTATGATCCTGCAGGGGAGGCATGGTGACAATGGTGCGGCCATCAGTGATAGCCATGACGCTAACTTCCATTCCGTCAAGGCGCTCTTCAATGAGAATTTCGGAAGTTGCCTCTTTGAACTGTGGATCGCTTTTGAGCGTTTCAATCGCCGTGATCGCCTCCTCACGAGAGTCACAAACGAAAACACCCTTACCAGCAGCGAGTCCGTCAGCTTTGACAACCACAGGTACATCTTCTCTGGCGTTGAGAAATTCAATGGCATCAGGCGGTGAATCAAAAGCCTGATACATCGCCGTTGGCACGTCACCTCGATGGAGAATTTGCTTGCAAAATACTTTACTGCCCTCGAGCTGAGCAGCTTGAGCTGTGGGACCAAAAATGCGTTGGCCCTCTTTTTTGAATGCATCGACAATCCCAGCCACTAAAGGGGCCTCTGGGCCCACGATCGTAAGATCAACTTCTCGTTCTTTCGCAATTTTCAAAAGTGACTCAGTGTCGGTTGGTTGGATAGCAATGTTTTCAGCAACCTGGGCCGTTCCAGCATTCCCTGGCGCGACCAGTACATCAGCTCCATCCAGACTCAGTTTCCATGCAAGGGCGTGTTCGCGGCCTCCACTACCCACAACAAGAACTCGGCGGGAAGTGGTCACAATAAAGAGTTCCTCTCAAAAAGGGTTTTCTGAAAAAGTCTACAAGCAGACATCGACGTCTGAAGGGATTGTGCCGCAGATTCACATTCAGATTCAAGCAAGGGCCACGATTGATCAGAAATACGCGTGAAAAGCCCCCTTAAGTCCATAAGATTGGTTGAATTCACAAGGCTGCTTTCGAGCAAATTTTTTGAGAAGTGATGATCGACGTTGACACTTCTGAAAGCCGCGATAAAGTTAGATATGGAGTTTGTGAAAAAAATCACGAAGCCCGTTTAACACGGATGAAACGGGGTTTTCGGACTCCTCATCTCGCTATCAGGACTAGGCGATGGCTGAAAAAAAGAAGATGTCTGTCGCGGAAATATTAGCGGCTGCACGCGCTGAAAAGCAGAGCGAGGGCCGCGCAGAGGAAAAAAGTGTCCAAGCTTCGGAAGCGGTCTCGAAGTCTTCTGAGGAGACCAAGGCGGCCGTTTCGGTTGAGAAAAAAGCGGTTCCAAAGTCTGGTTCTGGTCGACCGAGTGTATCTGAGATCCTGGCAATGGCTCGTCAAAAGGGCAAGTCAGAAACGACTGAGGTAGCTGCCCCAAAACCCAAGGTAGCAGCGTCCAAGGCCTCGCCGCAGAAAGCAAAGCCTTCTGTTGCCGCTGGCAAAAAGGGTGTCCAGCGAGATACCGCCAGTATCTTGGCAGCTGCTCGGGCTGGAACCAAACCTGGTCCGGTGAGTAAAGCGGAGGCACCTGCCCGTGCGGTGAAGCCCAAGCCGGTGCGTGAAAAGTCGGCAAAGCCTGCGCGTGTCGTCCCTCCGATGCCGGAGAGACCAAGGCCTGCTATCAAGCCTGCTGTTGAAGAGCGCAGGACTTTTTTTTCTTACGCTTTTGGTTCCTTCATGGCGGCGGGTTTCACTGCATTGTCTGTGACGGGTGGTCTCTTCTCGCTTGGGCTTGCGAGGTTCATGTTCCCGAATGTGCTTGCTGAGCCTCCGAGTCGATTCAAGGTTGGCTCGAAGGACGGTTTCCCTGCTGGCAAAGTTGAGACGAAGTTTGTCGCTCAATACGGTGTGTGGGTTGTAAATAGCGAGTTTCAGGGAGAGCAACAAATTTACGCATTGAAAACAGTTTGTACGCATCTTGGTTGCACTCCAAATTGGCTTGAAGCTGAGCAAAAGTTCAAGTGCCCATGTCATGGCAGTGGTTTCTACAAGGACGGCATCAATTTTGAGGGTCCTGCTCCTCGTCCACTCGAAAGATATGCCATTCGGATAGCTGATGACGGCCAGCTTGAGGTTGATAAAAGCCGTGCTTTCCAAGAGGAACTTGGTCAGTGGGCTGATCCTGCTTCCTATGTAAATGCTTGATTTCTGTTCCCTAATTCGATTGATTATCTATGGCCATCGGCGAAACCATTCGTAACTCACAAATTTGGAAAAGTATTTTCAGGCATCCAATGCCGCTGGATAGGCGGAATCGTATCGTTGTGATGCTGACAAACTTTTTTCTGCATCTGCACCCGGTTTCTATAAAAAAACAGGGGATTGCCCTTTCATTTACCTGGTGCATGGGCGGGGTGACTTTTTTTCTCTTTCTCGTGGAAACTGTTACCGGTGTGCTGTTGATGTTTTACTATCGTCCAACGCTCGAGTGGGCCTACAACGATATTCTCGCCTTACGGGATGTTACGAGTCTGGGCATTCTCCGTGAACTTCACAGGTGGGGTGCGCACGCGATGGTTATCACAACGTGGTTGCACATGTATCGAGTGTTCCTCACAGGCAGCTACAAGCCTCCGCGAGAATTCAATTGGGTTGTTGGGGTTATTCTCCTCTTGCTGACGCTTCTTCTTTCGTTCACCGGGTATCTTCTTCCGTGGGATCAGTTGGCTATCTGGGCAATTACTGTTGGTTCGAATATGGCAAGAGCCACTCCGATTCTTGGGTATGAAGGTCCAGGGCAGCAGCTTTTGACAATTGGTGGCATCGACATGATTACGGATGGATCTGATGCAAGGTTTGGGCTCCTCGGGGCTCGTTTTGTTGGAGAGGAGACTCTGAATCGTTTTTACGTTTTGCATTGTATTGCGATTCCTCTTGTTGTTGCGCTCTTGTTGGCAATTCATTTTTGGCGAGTGAGAAAGGACGGCGGAATTAGCGGCCCGCTGTAAGTCGACACATCTATGCATTCGAGTACTTTTTTTCTCCAAGACGTTTCTGGTTTTCTCGGGGGCTATTACGCCTTCATGGCTCTCATGAATGGTGTAGCTGCATTCATGTTGTGGCAGAGAAAGCAGAATGCTTGGGCAATTACTTGGGCCGTTTTTTCGGGTGTCATGCTAATTTTGGCGAGTCTCGCCTTGTCTGCGTCGCCTGCTCTTGTTCCTGCTTTGCCTCCAGTCATTCGCGAAGTCGTGAATGCGCTCTCTGGCCCAGTGCTTTACACGCTTGGGACGACTGTGCTTCTGGTTGTGCTCTTTGTGTTTCGCAAGTTTTTTGTCCAGCCAATGGTTGCATGGTCGATTCTCAACATCATGTTGCTGCTCATGGGCCTTTCGATGGCAGATGGGAACTTTGCGGCCATCGTGATGAAGCCAGATAATGTGCCTATTGTTGGCCTTGTGTTTTTGTTGGCTTTTTTCACATGGGTTGCGACGAAGCAAGCGGTCGTGAATGACGAGCGAATCGCTCAGGGGTTGCCTCCGGTTGAAAAAGTGAATGATGAAAAGGTGCTCGTATGGCCGGACTTGGTGTACACAGAGCTAATCTGCATGGTCGCCGTTTCAGCTTTTCTTTTGTTCTGGGCCATTTTTTTGCCAGCCCCTCTTGAAGAGCCAGCCTCGAGTGTGAAGACACCGAATCCCTCTAAGGCTCCGTGGTACTTCCTGGGGCTGCAGGAAATGTTGGTGTACTTCGACCCATGGTATGCAGGTGTGGTTTTGCCGAGTTTGGTGATTTTCGGCTTGATGGCAATGCCATACTTGGATTTCAACAAAAAGGGAAATGGCTATTACTCAATAGCGGAAAGAAAGTTTAGCTACCTCACGTTTCAATTTGGTTTTCTTGAGCTATGGATCACGCTGATTATTCTCGGCACATTTCTTCGAGGTCCGAACTGGAATTTTTTTGGTCCCTTTGAGTATTGGACGCCCTATAAAGTAGAAGTGCTTAATAATGTGGATTTACCTCAAATGTTTTGGGTGTCTTTACTTGACCAGCCGTTGCCGAGAGCTCCTCAGGGATCGGG
>JBDOMS010000426.1:0-6934 GCA_039831735.1 Pirellulales bacterium | reverse complement strand
GGAACGGGTCTATCGGCGTCCGGTGGAGAAAGCGGAGTTCGATCGGTTCTCCCTGTATGTGAAGCAGTTGTTAGAGGAGGGAGAGACCTTCACAGAAGCGATGATTGCCACCTACTCAGCAGTGCTTGCTTCACCCGAATTTCTTTTCCACTGCGGACAACCTGGTGAACTGAATGACTTTGCAATCGCAGAACGTCTTTCATTTTTTCTTGGTGAATCGATTCCGGATGAGTCACTCAGGACATTGGCCCAACAAGGGAAACTTCGTGATTCTGAGACATTGCGCAGTGAAGTTGATCGCCTCCTCGAAAAACAGGAAGGCAAGCGTTTCGTGAAGGAGTTTCTTGATGCCTGGCTCAAGCTCAACGAAATCAACGACACCGATCCAGACCGTGATCTTTACCCAGAGTATGCTGGTGATTGGTGGCTCGTGAACTCCATGATTGAAGAGTCGCGTCTCTATTTCGCCGACTTGATTGCCGGTGATCGACCCGCCCGAAATATCATCGATGCTGATTACACGTTCGCTGATGAACGGTTGGCACGGCATTATGGCGTAGCAGGAGTCGTCGGGCCCACGTTCCGACGGGTCTCGCTTCCAGAGAACAGCCCGTATGGAGGAATCCTCACGCAAGCGTCAGTGCTCAAGGTGACAGCCAATGGAACCATAACTTCACCAGTGCTGCGTGGTGTCTATGTCATGGAGCGACTGCTCGGCGATCCTCCCTCTCCACCACCGCCATCGGTTCCTGCCGTAGAGCCGGATATTCGTGGTGCAACAACAATTCGCGAATTGCTGCAAAAGCATCGTGAGGATGCATCCTGCGCGAGCTGCCATCAGAAGATTGATCCTCCAGGCTTTGCGTTAGAAGGATTCGATGTCATGGGACGTTGGCGGGAGAACTACCGCTCACTGGGCGAAGGATCTGAGCGGATTGAAGGCGTGGGGCGAAGCGGGAACGAGTTTGTGCACTTTATTGGAAAAAAGGTTGATGCCTCTGGGATGACACCGCAGGGGGAGCCGTTCGAAGATATTCTTCAATTTAAGAAATTGCTACTCCAAAATGAAGAAGTTATTGCGCGGAATATAATTGACCAACTCCTAGTATATGCCACGGGAGCGCCGGTTGGATTTGCTGATCGCAGTGAGGTGTCAGCCATTCTCGAAAAGAGTCGCGCATCAGAATTCGGCGTGCGGACGATCATTCACGAAATTGTCCAGAGCCCATTGTTCTTAAGGAAATAGGCCAATGAAAACCAACCGTCGAACCTTTCTGCGGGCTGCCGGTGTCAGCTTGAGCTTGCCCGTGCTCGAATCTTTCGGAGCCGCTTCGGCAACGCCGGCTCCCAAGCGCATGATCGCGATCAACCAGGATCTCGGTTTCATTCCCAAGCTCTTCTTCCCAAAGACAGAGGGCCGCGATTACGAGTTGTCGCCTTACCTCGAAAAGATCGCGGAACACCGGGATCAGTTCACCGTGTTCAGTGGACTCTCTCACCCCGGCGTCGACGGAGGCCACCGGGCTGACAAAACCTTCCTGACCGCCGCCCCCCATCCGGGACGGGCGAGCTTTCGCAACACGATTTCCCTCGACCAGGTCATGTCCAATGAGATCGGAAATGAGACCCGCTTCCGGTCTCTGTCTCTTGGAATCAACGATTCGAGGAGCCTGTCCTACACCCAAGCGGGGGTAGAGATCCCCACCATCAAGAGCGCAGCTGAACTCTACAAGAAGATGTTTCTTCAGGGCGATCAGAAGGCCATTGAACAGCAACTGGTGCGGCTGCAACGCAAGGGGAGTATTCTCGATGTCGTGATGGGCCAGAGTTCTGATCTGAGCAAACAGGTCAGCGATTCCGACCGAGAGCGGATTGATCAGTATCAGACTGCTGTCCGCAGTCTTGAAAAACGCCTCGAACAGGCCCAGGCCTGGGAAGCCCGTCCCAAGCCGAAGGTCGATGAAGCGATGCCGGATTACCCGGAGGACAAGAAAGAGTTCTTCGAAATGGTGCGCATGATGAATGACATGTCCCGTCTCGCCTTTCAGACGGATTCGACTCGAGTCATCACTTTGTTCCTCGGCAGTGTTCGAACTCCGGGGGTGAAATTTGATAATGGCAAAACGCTCGGTGGCTACCATAACCTCTCTCATCACGGTAAAGATGAGGTGAAGTTGAAACAGTTGGAAGAGATTGAGATCGGGCAGATGGAATTGTTCGATGAGTTTCTTGGAGATCTCAAGAGCGTCAATGAGGTGAATGGCAACCTGCTGGACAACACAATGGTTCTCTATGGCTGCCACATGGGGGATGCCAACATCCACAATAACTCCAACCTCCCGATCCTCCTCGCCGGCGGCGGCTTCGAGCACGGGCAGCACCTCACATTCAACTCACAGAACAACACCCCGCTGTGCAATGTCTTTGTCAGTATGCTCCAAAAGATGGGAATCGAGACCGATCAATTTGCAAGCAGTACTGGAACGCTGACGGGACTGGTATGAGATGACTCAATCGAATGAATACCTTCCCTCTCTCGCTGCAACGGATGGGATGCCATAACTAAACCAGAGTGGCGCAGGCATTTCGAGAGTTGCGTGAGAAATACGCCTGTTTCATCACGAAAAACCTGAAAGAAACCATCAATCATTTTGTGATCAAACTTCGACTGCGAATAATCACATGTCCCTCAAGCTTCACGTTAGACTGCAACTCAACGTGTTGGGGAACTTCATAGGAATGGAAAATATGCAAAACGTTTTCAAGCTGTTCACACTGTTATTCGTACTGCTCTTGGCGACAGCAAGCCAAGCAGATGATCGCCCAAATATCATCGTGTTCTACACGGATGACCACGGTCACGCCGACCTATCCTGCCAAGGTGTCGTCGATGATATCCGTACTCCCCACGTTGATGCCCTTGCTGAGTCTGGAATTCTGGCAAGGCATGGGTACAGCACCGCCCCGCAATGTGTTCCATCGCGTGCGGGTTTGCTGGTTGGTAAGTTCCAGTCACGCTTTGGTGTGGAGAGTAACGGGAAGTCACTCAACGGATTCAACGCCGAATTGACGATCGCTGAACGCTTGCAGGAAGTTGGCTATATGACGGCTCAATTCGGCAAGTGGCATCTAGGCCCAACTCCAAAGATCACCGACCACGGATTTCGGCATGTTTTTAGCCAGAATTCAGGACACTCATTTGCGGCAAACATCACTCTTGATGGCAAGGATCGGCCAATGTCGAACCTGAAACCAGAGATGTACCATGTCGATGGATGCAGCCGCGCTGCCGCGTCGTTGATCGAGCGGTACAAGGAAGAACCGTTTTTTCTATACATCGCATATCGCGCCCCACATGTGCCGCTGGATGCTCCGCCGAAATACCTGAGTCGATTTCCAGGTAAGATGCCTGAGCGACGACGTCAGGCTCTGGCGATGCTCTCAGCGGTTGATGATGGTGTGGGATTGATCACACGCATGCTGGCAAAGCATAAACTCAGCGAAAAGACGCTGGTTTTTTACATCGGTGACAATGGTGCACCGCTCAAGATTCACAAACTTGATGCTCCCGGAGGCGGCCCCGGTTGGGATGGATCGTTGAACGACCCTCTGAATGGTGAGAAGGGCATGTTGTCGGAAGGTGGAATGCACGTTCCTTTCGTGGTCTCGTGGCCTCAAACGATTCCGGCAGGCACGGTCTACGAACATCCTATTAGTGCGCTAGATGTCGCAGCAACCGCGGCAGGTATCGCTGGACTCAAAACTCAACCGGCCGACTTCGACGGCGTGAACCTGATCCCTTATCTTTCGGGCGAGAAGACTACGCCACCTCACGATGTTCTCACCTGGCGATGGATTGCTCAGTCGGCCATCCGTGAAGGGAACTGGAAACTGCTAAGAGGTGGTGAACGCGAGTACCTGTACGACTTGGAAGTGGATCTCGAAGAAAAACACAACCTTGCGGCAAAGCATCCGGAAATTGCCAAGCGACTCCGAACGAGACTTTCTACCTGGGCAGATGAACTTGATCCTCCAGGCCTTACTACTGGTGAACTGTCGAGCGCGGCCACTCGTTACTTCGACTTTTACCTCGACGGTAGAAACATTTCCCTCGACACCCAAACTCCTTTGCAGACTCGAGTGAAAACTACCGATGAACTGCGACCTGCGGCTGGTATAGAACCTGCATGGCAACTCCGTAACGGAGAACTCAAGAGCGCGCCCGACGGTATACACATTAGTTCCACCACGCAAGGTAAACAGAAAAAACCATTTCTAACAAGAAACGGCTTAGACCTCTCAGGACCGGTTACTGCTAACGTTGTTCTCAAGACTACCGGCAGGGGAGCAATTAGCTTCGCATGGCGGACTTCAAAAGAAAAAGAATTCACTTCAGGCAATCGAATAACGGTTGCTCGAAATCAATCGACAGATTGGCAAAGGCTGACGATGACATTGGCCGGTAAGAGCAAGGTGATTCACATTCGCTTGCAGGTTCCTGAAGGTACAACAGTAATCAAGAGTATCGAACTGAGACCGACGAGTGGAAAGACCGTCACACTGGTGAGATAGCTGTCTTCACCATATCGCTGAAACGATCTCGATACCATGAGCACACTCGGGGGGCACTGGTATTTCCCAAGCTGCAGTGGAATGATTGCTGACACGTTGTTCGTCTGTTGTTTTTTGACAATCAGGGTTTTCCAAGTTCGAAAGAACGTTTCGTTTGTCTGCTGCCGCATTTCGGCTATTCTTCATCAAACGATTAATCGAAAACAATCACTGCGTAGGTGTGCCATTTAGCCTTTTTGCCGTTGAAGGATCGTCGTGTCGAGTATTTGTGTTTTTGAAGATTCCCCGCTGCCGGCGGCCATTGAAAATAACGCATCCTACGGGATGTCCATCGAGAAACAGTATCCGACAAAAGCAGAGGTACTCGCTGCTATTCCACCGGAATGCTTCGATCGCAGTCTCATAAAATCGACGCTCTACTTGTTGATTTCTCTTGCTATGACGATCGGTAGTGGGGTTCTCGCATATTTATTCATACCGCTCACTTGGTCCTGGCTTCCTGCCTGGATTGGGTACGCCATCGTGGCTGGAACGACGGGTACAGGTTGCTGGGTCGTCGCGCATGAATGTGGTCATCGTGCGTTTGCCAAACACAATCTGCTTCAGGATGTCATCGGTTATTGTTTACATAGCATCATGCTCGTACCATACTTTTCCTGGCAACGCAGTCATTCCCTGCACCATGCGCGTACCAATCATCTCGACGTTGGTGAAACATATGTGCCACACCGTAACACAACAGCCGGCGGTGCAGTTCGCCTGTGGTGGCATAACACAATCGGTGATGAAGCTTTCGCAATCCTTTCCATCACGATAAACACTCTTATTGGATGGCCCCTCTACCTCTTAGCTGGTGCCTCAGGTGGACCGGCTCGAGGTATAACAAATCACTTTTGGCCGGCTTGGCCATTCTCTGCTGCACTTTTTCCTGGAGGGTGGGCTCGCAAAGTCTGGCTTTCTGATGTTGGCGTTCTTATCACACTTGGCTTACTTAGCTGGTGGACATATTCCTCAGGATTTCTGCCTGTGCTTGCCCTTTACATCGGACCTTATTTGGTGGTGAATTTCTGGCTTGTGTTGTACACATGGCTTCAACATACAGACGTGGATATTCCCCACTTTGACGACGAAGAGTGGACGTGGGTCAAAGGGGCCTTCATGACGGTTGACCGGCCATACGGATCCGTTCTCAATTTCCTACACCATCACATTGGTAGTACGCACGTTGCACATCACATGGATGCACGTATTCCGCATTACAACGCCGTTAAGGCGACACGAGCACTTCGGCAAAACTTTCCAGATTTCTATCAGTTTGATCCGACACCGATTCCAAAAGCACTCTGGCGAGTGGCGACGCGTTGCCACGTCGTTTCAAAGTCTGAAGAAGGGTGGACATACGCCAGATAACAACAGGTTTTATACGGCTATTTTTCCAAGCCACTTTTTTTACTTAACTTTGATGCTTCCCTCGCCTTTTTGCGTATCTCACGTTCTTTCTTTTTTTTTGCTTTGTCATTCAAATTTTGTTGACCGGTATCTCCAGCCTTGCCGCTCAATGCCTCTGGCACTGTGATTTTCTTCCCTTTGATTTCGATTTGCTTGACGAGTGTAATCTGTTCGTTGATCTGACCTGGGGGCGAGGTGTTACGTCCCGGGATAAATTCTCCGAAAGGACGACCAATCGCTTCGAGGTCGTGCTGCATGAAAGCACGCATTTCCCTAAGGCGATCAGCCTGTCTCTCGTCATGTGCCAAGTTCTGCATTTCCTTCGGGTCACTATTTAGGTTGTACAGCTGGTCTTCATCAAAGAAACCAGGGTGGTCTGCCCCTCTTACTCCTATACCCAAACGACTGATGTAGGACAGCGCTTTTGGTAGGTTCTGTGGTGAGGCTTTCTCAATTGCTGCGATCTGCTCCTTGGTGTGACGAACGGCGATGTAGGACCAGTCTTGGGTGACGGTCGCTCTCGCTGCTCCCATTTCGAGATACACATGATCTCGCCAACCGTTGGCTTTTCCATTTTGGAAAAGTGCAGTAAGACTTGTTCCATCAATGTGGTACGCGTCTGGTTTCTTTACTTCAGCGAGTTCAAAATACGTTGGTGCAAGATCGATATTCTGCACGAGTTCGTCACAGACTTGACCTGCTGGGATTCCGTTTGGCCAACGCATGATCATGGGCACCCGACAACCACCATGCGAGAAGACGGATGCCTTGCCGTCACGACCGTGATCTGGTGCAAAAATGACGAGTGTGTTGTCATCAATTCCAAGTTCTTTGAGCTTGCGAAGAATAGCCCCAAGGGAATCATCGATCCATGCCTCACCAGCCACATGGCTATCAGGATCAAAGCCTTTTT
>JBDOMS010000090.1:0-6958 GCA_039831735.1 Pirellulales bacterium | reverse complement strand
GAGGAGAACTTGAGGCAGTCAGAACAATTTTTTCCTCTCCATGCATTCGTATGCGACAGTTGTAAATTAGTGCAGCTTGAACAATTTCAGGCACCGAGTGAGATATTTTCGGACTATGCCTATTTTTCCTCATATTCTCAGAGCTGGCTTGAGCACTCGAAAGAATATGTTTCAAAAATGATACCTCGTCTTGGTCTGAATGCAGACAGTCAGGTCATTGAGATTGCCAGTAACGACGGATATCTTCTGCAATACTTTCAACAAGAGGGCGTACCAGTCCTTGGAATTGAGCCTGCCGGTAATGTTGCTGCAGTGGCTATCGAAAAAGGAATCCCATCAACGGTTGCATTTTTTGGGGTGGAGACTGCCAAGAAGCTTGTGGCCGATGGAATGAAGGCGAATCTTCTTTTAGGGAATAATGTGTTGGCACATGTGCCTGACATTAAGGATTTTGTAGCAGGGATGAAAATAATTCTTGCCGATGCAGGAACCATTACGATGGAGTTTCCTCATCTTCTTAAGCTTATGATGTTTAATCAGTTTGACACCATTTATCATGAGCATTTTTCATATCTTTCCTTGCATACTGTACGGGACATTTTTGCCGCACATGGCCTTATAGTTTTTGATAGTGATGAAATTCCTACCCACGGCGGCTCACTGAGGATTTATGCACAACACGCTGAAAAGGAACCCATTCAATGTAAGAGTATGACAAAAGTTCTTCAGGATGAGAAAGACGCTGGACTCTGTGACATAAAAACGTATACACAGTTTCAAAAAAATGTTCAGAACACAAAAAGAGCACTGCTATCCTTCCTGATAGATGCGAAGAATAATGGAAAGACCATTGTCGGATATGGTGCAGCGGCAAAGGGTAATACGTTACTCAACTACTGCGGTGTTCGTAATGATTTCATTGACTATGTTGTCGATAAGAATCCACACAAGCAGGGTCGCTTTCTACCAGGAACCCACATTCCGATTCATACACCCGAAAAGATATCTGAGACAAAGCCTCACTATGTTCTTATTCTGCCTTGGAATATACAGGAGGAAGTCATTGAGCAAATGAGCATGGTGCGAAGCTGGGGAGGTCAATTTGTTGTTCCGATACCTGAGGTGAAGGTGTTGGACTAGAGAAGACCTTCTGACCTTTTGAGGCTATACAAAAGAAAAAGGGAAGCACTCTGCGTAATTGAGAGGATCAAATTGATCGTAGACATCCAATATCGTTTCAAAACGACCCTTTATTTTCGGTATGTCTGATCCAGGGTGCAAAGGTCCAGTTTCCCGAATCTGTTGGCCATCTGACAATGTATTTCTTTCTGTAAGAGAATGGTTTTAGAAGCTTGAATGGAAGGCAATATCTGAATAATTTGAAGGCAGAAAGTTTTTGGGAGGTTCCTAAGAATGGTTGGATCGAATGTCTCTTGCATGAAAAGCGTATTGATCACAGAGGAAATCTGACATTCACAATATCGAGATCGAGTCACAGATAAGTGTTAGTTTTCAGAAAGTATTTGCATAGCAATAAGCCAGCAGGTGTTCATATCAGTGCCCGGAAGGATCACATTCTTCAACTTCGGATCAATAGATTCTTCTGAGAGGTTGTTAAGAAAAGAAGTCTCCTCCTTTTCATAAAACCGAAAGAAGTAATGGCCAAAAAGCAGTTGGACTGATACCGATGGAAATCATTGGCTGATGAACAGCAGTCCATATGATTGGAAACAGTAGTAAGAGGAATCCTGATCTGTAATCGTACGATTCAAGTCTTTCGCTATAGGTTTGAAGAGATGATTCACGCCTCCATGATGGGCAGTTCTTGCATGGCGAAGAAGAGTTTTCATCATGTAGATTTACTCCCATGGTCACACTGTTTTTTATAGCATGCAATGGTTTGCTCTAAACCTTCAAGAAGCGAATACTGAGGCGACCATCCGAGGTTCTGCAGGCGTTGGCTATTACCAACGATGTATAGCGGATCAAAAAGATTTTTTGGTCGTGCTCCAAACTGAATCATTTCGGGATTTCCAATGATTTGACCAGTTGTTTCTAACAACGTACGTATGGTGACAGGTTGCCCAGAGGAAATATTATAAATACCCTCTGAGGTATTTTTGCAGAGCGTAACAAATGCTGAAGCGACATCATCAACATGGAGAAAGTCTCGGGTCTGTTCGCCACTTGTGGCTTGAACATTCTTGCCCGAAAGAAGAGCGTAAGCTACAGACGGAATAACTCTTCTTTTGTCTTCACCGGGACCGAAGAGATAAAAAATTCGTGCCCAAGAAAAGGTCATGTCGTACTCAGCTGCAAGCGCATGACCGATGTGACAAACGGCGAGTTTGCAGGCACTATATAGATTCGAAGGTGAAGTACAGTCATCTTCCCGGAGCGGATGAGACTGATTTGCATACTCAGCACATGTCCCTGCTGCAATAAAACGTTTGCATCCAACAGCCCCTGCTATCTGGATAAGCTCGAGACTCGATTGCAACATCAGTAGATTTTTTTGACTTGTGAGGTATTTTCCAGGTTCGGCATACCATGCGAGGTGCAAGCAAATATCCGGTTTGAAAGTCTCTAAAAGCTGACGTGTTTCATGAGGATTTGTGATATCTGCATGAGCCCATTGCAATCGTGTGTCTGCCTGTCGTCTGCTTCCAGTCTCTCGAGTTCGTGTTATTGCGAGTAGATTCACATCAGAACAACTATGGAGAAAGATTTTGATGATTCGCTGTCCAATGAAACCAGATGCTCCGGTTATAAATATTTTCATAATGATGGCTCTAAGGCCTCATCAAGGGACGGAAGTTTTTTATCATTTGCTGAGATAATTTTTTTAGACAACGGCCATTGCACTGAAATCGTTGGGTCATTGTATCGGATGCCACGCGAAGCGACCGGATCATAGAAGTCTCCCATTTGATAAAAAACCTCAGATCGGTCAACAAGAGTCTGAAAGCCATGCGCAAAGCCTACTGGAATATAAAGTGCGCATCGATTTTCTGCTGTCAATTCTGTTCCAAACCATTGACCGAAAGAATCGGAATCTTGACGAATATCAACAATCACATCAAAAATTGCACCCGCGGTGCATCGTACAAGCTTCACTTCGTGAACCGTTGGTAGGCTAAAGTGAAGGCCTCGCAAAGTCCCTTTGGATTCATTATAAGAAATATTGAACTGTACCCACTTATGCCATAGTCCATGCTCATCAAATTCACGGTCACAGCACGATCGCGCAAAAAAACCTCGAGTATCTGTTTGACATTCGGGCTCAACAAGCCAGGAACCCGAGAGTGATGTCTTGATAAAGCGCATAGGTAGATGATGGATGCTGGTGGGCCTCGAGAATCGGATCTGGCAATTCAAGTAGACGTTGAGATACCATTTTTATTACAAAATCGTCAACGTTAGATCTGCGCCGCAAAATACTCTAATGAACAGCGTGTTCGCACCAAAAGTTTTTTGTGTGAGTTATGTTCTGGTATTAGCTCATAGCAGTCATTGTGTCACGACAGTATTGATCGGGTATCTAGACTAGAAAATACTGATGTTTAGAAATCCTTTTTGAGCATGGATCAAGTAAAAAAACAGACACAGATAATAGTTGTTGCATGCTTTCCGAAGTCAGGTTCAACATTTCTGGCGAGGAAGTTAGCTGCGTTGCCAACGTGCGTCTTTGAGCCACTTGTCCCGTTTGGTGAACGCCGAGAGCAGGAACTTGACGAGGGTGTTATCCGTGAAGTACTCCGTAAGCATGAAGGTGGACATGTCATTGGGCAACAGCATGTTCGCTTAAATTGGCATACGGCTAACTTAGCCATGAAATATCCAATACGCTTTGTCGTACTCGTGCGTGATTTGATGGACTGTCTTATCTCGTTAGACGATCACATGAGCAACGAGTCAAAGCTATTTCCTCAAAGTTTTTGGACGAACAGATTGTATGATGATCTGAGTAAGGCAAAATTGTCTCGTATCCATGCTGTCACGGTTACCAATGCTCCGTGGTTCATTAATTTCTATCTCTCATGGGTCCTTTGGAAGGAGGAATACCCAGAGATTCCCCCTCCACTTTTTCTAACGTATTCCCAACTATTCCAAAATCTGGAATCAACAATGACTTCTTTAGTATCGGAATTTGGAATCAAGGCCGGGCAAACAGACATCATGAGAGTGTTAGAAGAACAAACGTTCTCTCGACTCAACAAGGGTATTTCGGGGCGTGGTCGAGAGTATTTCTTAAGAGATCGTGCAGCAGCATCGGCACTCGATTCAATCATTCAATGTTACCCAACGGTCGATTTCTCTTTAATTTATAAACACATTAGATCCAGAGAACGGTTCAACAAAGCAATCACATCAGTACGTACAAAAGCTTTATCAGTTTTCACAAGTAAAAGTCTGTGAACAAAAGCTGTCATAATATTTGGTAAGAATCAGTTCCTGCATGTCTCTTCGCATAGAAGAGCACCTTAGCAGCCAGTGTTTACCCCCACCGATAGAGTGAGTAATTCTTCGGTGTGGACCCCCAGGCTAATGATGCTAAATACTTTTTCCGATGCCATGGACTCGATGTATATTCTCGTGTTTGTTTATCTCCTACAAGGAGATTGTGCTGTCTGCCCTGACGGAATGTATTACTTATAGGCCAGGTTTTTTCACAGTAAGCACGCCCATTACGACCCACAATACGTGTTTTCAAACCAACTCTTTTTACAACCTGCGTGAGGCTGGTATGCCCACTTTCAAAACGAAAGGCATCTTCTTTTGTCCTGAATGAACGGCCCTCTGAAGCTGCGAGGTATTGCTCCCGCTCAAGCATAAATGCATTTGTTCGGAGGTGAGGATTTGGATAAGGAGGAAAACCCTTGAGTTGTGAGCCAAGGCTTTCAAATGAACCTGTTGCACTCACCATTCCCACTGAAGGATCCAGAAAATTCACATGCAATTTTTGAAGCCAGTGGTCCGCCAGAATTTCGCTGCCTGTGTTCATGAGGCAGATGACCTTATTGGAAATTCCGGCTGACCATTCTCTATAAGCACCAATATCAAAGGCGTCATCTGCAACTGAAGATATATGACATTCCATGGGTGCAATGACCTGTCGGGCAAGCAACTCAGACGCTGGGCTCTCAAATCCCTTTATAATTACATGTAATTCATGATCACAACCTGCTGCATGCTGTTGATAGGAAAAGAGAAATCGATTGCAACATTCTTGCCAGTTCGTGTCTTTGCCACGTAACAGATACGCGACAGCAATAACGTCTTTCATACGCTCTTGTAGTCCATGAAGTCAGTGTTCAGATCAGACATGTTCTACGTTTTGCTCAAAAATAAACATAGGCTTCGTCTGATTAAGGCGGTCATTGTTGTAGAAAGGATCTGTTGCCACACCTTCTGACCAGAGCTGCTCAAAAACAGCAGTCTCACTGGCGGCAATAGATTTTTCTCTCGAGGCAGATTCAAGGTGTGTCAGGACTACTCCATTATCACACACGGTTCGAAGACCTTTTTCCCCCAAGGACAAACAATAAGCGACATCATTATAATTGATCGGAAAGTCTTCATTGTAACCACCAATATCAAGAAATATCTGACGAGGAGTCATCATGCAAGCACCGGTCACGGCCATAAAATTTCGAGGTGCGCAACTACTAAAAAAATACCCAGCCTCATCTCCTTGCATGCGTCGACGAACATGCTGTGGATGACCTTTTACAAAAACGATGCCTGCATGCTGAATGGTGCCTTTTGGATACAATAATCGACATCCAACTACTCCGACCCCGGGCTTTTCAAAATGGCCAAGCATTCGTTCTAACCAGTTTTTCGTCAATATTTCAATATCATCATTGAGAATGAGAAGGTACTCTCCAGAAGCTTCCTTCGCACCAATATTTATTTTCCGTGCAATGTTGACATGGTCTGCTGAATCACTTGTTATCTTGCAGTGATGGTGATGGAGTACGTGTGTTTGATTTTTAGACAGTGTGCCACTATCAACGATGAGTACTTCTTTATTGGGATAGGTACTCCGTTCAAAAATCTGTGTGACAAGATTTGATACGAGATCAACAGTCTTTCCCTTGACATGCCGCGTATTGCCAGCCGTCGGAATAACAATGGATACAAGAGGATTTCTTGTAAGCCGAGGTGTGATTACATAACAACCGGGATGTTTTGGATGTTCAGTGATGTCTCCTGAACGCCCTGTTCTTGAAAGCCGATGCTGTAGATACTGTCGACCCGTGTCACGTGTTGTCTTGTTCTGCTTCGTGAGAGTGGAAGGCTTCCACCGATGTCCTAAGACCTTTGGTATGTGAACAATCTGATCTGAAACTTCGGTACTTCGCAGGGCAAGATCGTACTCACAATAATTCTGATAGCCAGAAACGACTAATTGGGAACGGTAGCAGCATGGAAACTCAATGTAGTTGAAAACCTCAAGATAATCAGGACTCCAGTCAGGCTTGAAAAATGGATTACTAAATCTACCGTAGCCATCAACGACATCTTCATCAGCATAGATAATATCAGCTTGTGCATCCACATTAATACTACTTGCAAATTCATACAAAGCGTGACTATGTAATTGATCACCTGCTTTTATACATAGGCAGTAGTCGCCGTGGATATCCTCGAGGTTTCTTAGTTCGGCCAGATGGAGTTCGTTGTATTCAAGCGAATAGTCTATCGACTTTGGATGCGCGTCATCGGTGAGAAGAATTTGATGAGGTGGGTAAACCTGTTGATCAACAGATTCAAGAGTCCTTATAATATCTTCTCGTTCATTCTGCGTTATGATGATGACCGAAAACCTAGGCCGCACAATCATCGAGGCAATGTGTTGCTCTATTTCAGCAACGATACTTTTATCAAGTGCATTATTTTCATTGATGACAGACTGGTTGTAGGTCAGTTTGCGAATCAAAAAAAGTCTGTA
>JBDOMS010000574.1:0-6962 GCA_039831735.1 Pirellulales bacterium | reverse complement strand
AGGTCAGCCAGTGCGACGACTTCATGTTGAGGGTGGACCCATCATGGCAGGCGAAGTCTCAGCTCGATTTGTTGATAATAGTACATTTACTTTCGCTGTCGGAACAGACGAATGAAACTGTCAAGAAAATTCATACGTACCATTACCATCTAGTGTTTTTGTACAAGCCTAGGAAACGTTCACAACAGAGACGCTTTGATAAATCGTAAAAAACTGAAGGGTTCACTTGCGCTACTAAACCTCGCTGTGTTGATTGGAGCAACCACGTTTCTTCCACGAAACAACTACTCCTATTTTTGGAGCAGTGAATCCGAACGGATAATCAAAAAACTTTTTTGGAACCTTCCGTATACGCAGATTATTTCAATCTGCATCCTTTCACTTCTTATCACCTCCGCAATCTATCTTTTCATTGATGCCTTTTTCACAGAAGAAACACGATGAATCAGGAGTTTCGAGTATTCAACGCATGCCTAGTGCTGCGTCGTTCGTTAGACGTTGAATATCGTTGCACGCACGACAACTTGTGATAGTCATGTGATCACTGACGGAGGAAGACAAGATAGCACACTCCTGCTGAGAATCTCACACCACTCTTCCACGGTGTCTATGGGAGACTCCTCGAAAGACTCGTGGCGAACGTCACCAACAACAACTGGAGGCGAATATCTCTTATCTACTCTTGCCTTGTCCTGTTACAACAGTATCTCTTCAACAACACGAGCAGGCTCCTCGACTCCTGTTAAGCGTTGGTCGAGTCCCTGAAACTTGAACGTGAGCTTTTCGTGATCGACTCCCAGTTGATTGAGAATCGTGGCATTGAGATCTCGAATATGCACATGCGTATGATCGAGGACATTATAACTATGATCATCCGTGCGCCCGTACTCAAAACCTCGCTTGATACCTGCTCCTGCCATCCAAATTGTAAAACAGCGTCCGTGATGGTCCCGACCATGATTATTTTCAGATAAGGTGCCTTGTGAGTAGATTGTCCTCCCAAATTCACCTCCCCAAATGACCAAGGTGTCATCCAGCATTCCTCGTTGCTTCAGATCTTTGATCAATGCTGCAGCTGGCTGATCAATGTCGTTACATTGTTCACGAATTTTGGACGGTAAGGAACCGTGTTGATCCCACCCTCGATGAAACAACTGAACATACCGAACACCTTTTTCCAGCATACGACGAGCGAGGAGACAATTACGTGCAAAACTACCTGGCTTTTCAACAGCATCGCCATAAAGCCTACGAGTGTGTTCCGTTTCCTGATTGATATCCATGAGGTCTGGCACTTCTGCCTGCATTCGAAACGCCATTTCATACTGAGCAATGCGAGCCTGAGTTTCTGGATCTGCAAACTTGTCATAGGTCATTTCATTCAGACGATTCAGGCCATCCAGCATGTCACGACGGGTATCTCGAGGAATACCCGGTGGATTATTAAGATAAAGAACAGGCTCTCCATTACTTCGAAGTTTGACTCCTTGATGACGAGCCGGCAGAAAACCTGATCCCCACAAACGGTCATAGAGTGCCTGAAGCTGTCCACGCCCACGGGAAATCATCACAATATACGCTGGCATATTGTCATTTTCACTGCCAAGCCCATAGCTCAGCCATGCCCCGAGCGCGGGTTTCCCCTGCTGCTGCACCCCAGTATTGATATACGTAATGGCTGGATCATGATTCACAGCTTCGGTATGCATTGACTTGATGATGGTTATCTCGTCAACAATACCGGCAGTATGGGGAAGTAAATCTTTATTCACCCATGTTCCATGCTGACCAAACTTTTCAAAGTTGAACATTGGCGCAACGCATGGAAATGACTTCTGGCCACTGGTCATACCTGTGAGTCGCTGTCCCTGTCGCACAGATTCAGGAAGTTCCTCTCCATGGAACGTACGCATGGCCGGCTTGTAGTCAAAAGTATCAATATGGCTTGGACCTCCAGCCATAAAGAGATAGATGATTCGTTTCGCCTTTGCTGGAAAGTTTGGAAATCCAGTTAGCCCTGGATGTGACTGAGTTGCTTCACTCACGCCACATGTCGGACTGAGAAGTGTATTGAGTGCAATACCACCTATGCCATATCCCGACTTCATGAGGAGTTGACGACGACTTTCTATTTGTGATTCCATAGACCTAACCTCTGGTGAGTGCTTCATCCAGGTTCAGAATAATTTGTGCAACAACTGTCCACGCGGCATGTTCAATGAGATTGAGTGTCTCATCACGATCCGACTCACCAACACTCAGGTAGTCCGCTGCTTCTTTGGTGTGCTCTCTCAATCGAGTACGTTGTTGCTGCAAAACTTCGAGGAGTATTTCTTGTTCAGGTTGGCTCGCAGGTCTTGACAGTACAAGTTCGTACGCAGCCTGTATCCTCTCACTATCTTCTTCTTGACTCTTCAACAATCGCTGCGCAAAGACGCGAGCCGCTTCCACAAATTGTGGGTCATTCAAGGTCACCAATGCCTGAAGTGGGGTATTGGTACGAGCTCGCTGAATCGTACATTTCTCTCGTGTTGGAGCATCAAAAATGAGCATATTGGGCATTGGAGCACTCCGCTTCCAATACGTGTACATGGACTTGCGATAAAGCTTTTGCCCGACATCTTGCTTGTAGCGCAACCCGCCATTCAAACTCACTTCATTCCAGATGTTTGCCGGCTGGTAGGGCTTCACTCCAGGACCACCGACGTCATCAACAAGAAGTCCAGCAACAGCAAGAGCAGTATCACGAATAAACTCTCCTTGCAATCGAAACCGAGGGCTGCGAGAAAACAAAAGATTTTCAGGGTCGATCTGAGCATGGTGTGTATTTCTGCGAGAGCTCTGTCGATATGTTTTTGAAAGCACAAAAGTCTTTATCATTCGTTTCACGTTCCAGCCTGATTCAACAAATTCCACCGCCAACCAATCAAGCAACTCTGGATGGGTCGGTACAGCACCCTGGGCGCCGAAATCGCTCACTGTTTGAACAAGTCCCATCCCAAAAAATATTGACCAGTATCGATTGATTGCTACACGAGCCGTGAGAGGATGCCTGCCATCAGTCAGCCAGGTCGCTAAACCGAGACGGTTTCCCGGTGCAGACTTTGGTAATGGGGGCAGCACGCCAGGCACGCCAACCGAGATCACCCTATCCTTTTTTGGCGCATCATATTGGCCACGGGCAAGAATATACGTCTTGCGCATTTTTTCTGGAGGATTATCGGTCATGACCATTGATGTTAGCTTTGTACTTTGAAAATCTCGAAGTTGCTTTGTGGCTTTATCGACCTGCTGCTGAAGTTGTTGATACTTCTTGTCGTGGGTCACAAAGTAGTGTTGACGAAGGGCGACCTTCTGCTGCTCAGTCCGATCTTTTGGCAGAGTGGCAAGTATGGTGAGTATCTGCTCATTTCGAACACGAGCCAGTTGATGCTCTTCAAGAATACGGTCGTAGATACGAATGTCATCGACTTCACCCTTCCATAAGCCACCCTGAGATCGACTCCCAATACGAAACTGTGTGTCTGACTCAATGGTTTCTGTAAGTGCATCTGCCTCAACGGAGTTTTCTGAAAGTTTTCCATCGATGAAAATCTTGACACCACTGGCTTTTTTCAATCCGTCATACGTGATAACGACATGCTGCCATTCATTCGCTTGGAGTCGATCTTTTGAAACTACTTTGATGGCATTGTCAGACCATTTGTGAATGATGTGAGTCCCAACGCTTTGTCCCTGAATCCAGAAGTCATATCCACGAAAAGCATTGGCAACATTCATTCGGGAAAACACTGCTCCAGTGGATTTGCCATCGGTCTTGATCCATGCTGCAAATGAAAAGGGCTTATCATGAGCTAACTGGGTTGAGGAATCGTTAGACGTGAATTCTGTCCCTCCATTCAGTCTCAAGCCCGTGGATGCATGTCGATCAACTTTTTCATAGCTTCCTTTCCCAAGAGTCGCAGACAGGCCAGTAACCGAATCACTCAACTCTTTTTGGACATCCGAATCGAATGAGAACCAATGCGTCAGACCAGGCAGACTTGCCTGCGCTCCACCCTCAATACCTATTTTTTTACTCTCAGCAGCACACCACTCACGGAACGTGGCATCCATTTTCTCGAGATGTTTGGATAGGTCGTCTTTCTTGTGTTTCAACTCTTGGGTCAGCTCGTTGCTGCGAACATCCAACTGCTTGAAATATGCAGATGGCAACATATCTGCTTTCACTTCAACAACGGGAGACTGATTGCCTTTTCGCGTCTGCATACCTGGATCGGCTGTATTATTAAAGTATGCATAAAACTGATAATACTCTTCTTGAGACAGGGGATCGTACTTATGGTCATGACATTGAGCACATTCCATTGTAAGACCAAGCCACACATTGCTTGTTGTGGCTACACGATCAACAACGTACTCCACTCTTAATTCTTCTGCGAATGCCCCACCTTCATCACTTGTGGCATGATTGCGATTGAAACCTGACGCCAACATTTGTGATGCTGAGGCATTTGGCAAAAGATCTCCTGCAAGCTGCTCAATGGTAAACTGATCGAATGGCATATTATTGTTGTATGCATGAATGACCCAATCCCTCCATGGCCACATATCACGAGGACCGTCGGCATGCATCACGCTCGTATCTCCATAACGAGCCGCATCGAGCCAGGAAAGTGCCATGCGCTCACCATATGATGAAGACGCCAACAATTGGTCAACAATGTTTTCGTAGGCACGATCAACACCATGCTGAGTGCTTGCGCTCAGAAAGGATTCAACCTGATCTGGTGTCGGAGGCAGACCCGTCAAATCAAACGAAACTCGACGAATGAGCGTGCGCAGATCCGCAGGCTTTGAAAGACCCAATCCTTCTTGCTCAAGTTTCTTTTCGATGAAGTGGTCAACTGGATTTCCTTCAATCGTATCTATCGATTTGACTGGCCTTACAAAAGCCCAATGCCGTTGATACTTGGCACCCTCCTGAACCCACTTTTTGAGCAGATTCTTCTGCACTGATGTCAGTGTTTTGTTGGCATCCGGCGGTGGCATGACCATATCCGGATCATCTGAAAAAATCCTCGATACTAAAGAACTGCCGTCAGTGTTTCCTGGAAGAATAGCTCCTTGAGCAATTGCTTTATCACGGAGATCAAGCCGAAGATCAGCTTGACGTGTTGAAGCTGCAGGACCATGACAAAGAAAACAATTATCTGACAAAACCTGTCTGATGTCTCGATTGAAGTCAACATCGTCTCCGCATGCCACAGATGGCATACAGGTGTTCAAGACGCCTATCAGAAACAAACAACTCGCAGAAATGGCGGAGAGAATGTTTCTCATTTTAGCCACACTCTAGATGCTCTCTTCGCGAGTCTACTCAACTCAGGTGAACACTTGACATGTAGTCTGAAAACTTTTTGTGCTTTTTCACGCGATATAAAAATGTCGTGCTGAAGGCACAGGTAGCCATAACAAGCAGCCTACAATCGAACCCCGTAATTATAACCACTTGTATTCATGAATGCATGGTTTGGAGCTCGGACTGAAGTTATTCGAGTCGTCATGTTCGCTACAAACAGGCTCATAACACATTTTTTTGAACACTGCTGGAGTACTTTTCCACGAGAGAGCCTCTCAAGTGACACCACTTTTCGTATTACTTAGAACGCATTCGATGAACTCCATCCCAGTCAGAGGGTGGATGTTCGCAATAATGACGGCAGCGCTTCAGAAGCACTGCCGCAGGGGTATCTTGAGGAAATTGCTTTGTAATCAACTCAAATTGCTTTGCCGCATCTTGGAAGTGTGCATCTATATACGTCTTCAACGCAGCTTCATACTTTTCTGCTAATTCAATCGTTTCCCTCTGCACGTCAGTCCGAAGGCCGACAAGCTCGTAAATGAAGTTACTCACCTCTTGACCTTTTACGGCTACACGATCAAGTTGGCGAGCGAAAAAGACATCAGATACAAGTTCTTGAGTGGTCTGGCTGATAATAATTTTTGTTCCGTACACCTTATTGAGACTTTCAAGCCGGCTTGCGAGATTCACTGGATTCCCAATCACGGTATAGTTGAGCCTCTCCTCACTCCCCATATTTCCAATAACGAGTTCTCCAGAACTAATTCCGATACGAGTCCATAGTTCTGGCTTGCCTTCTTTCCGCCATGTTTCGCATAGTGTCTCCAACCTACGTTGATTTGCTAACGCAGCTTGGCATGCACCAACCGCATGATCCTTGTTTGGGACAGGCGCACCCCAAAACGCCATGATCGCATCACCGATATACTTATCGATTGTGCCTTGCTCCTGAGTAATCTGTTCACTCATTGCAGTCAAATAATCCTCCAAGTGATCAACGAGATCCTCCGCAGAAAGTCTTTCAGATATCGATGTAAAGTCCTGAATATCAGAGAAGTAGACTGTGAGTGTTGCACGCTGCCCCCCGAGTTGGGCTTCGTTCTGGGAAAAAACCAATTCACGAACAAGTTCTGTAGGCACATATTTTGCGAAGGAACGTAGATTCTTCTTCATCGCATCTGTCGCAACAAGAAGCTGATCAACTTCTGCAATCCGACTGCGTCCAATAGGTGTGGCAGTCAAATCAAACATGCCAATACGTTCATTTTCTGTTGCAATCTTGCGTAAAGGACTCGAAATACGTGTCGATAAAAGAACGCACATAAACGATGTGAGGGAAAAAGCGGTCAAACCAATACTCAGATTAACGAGATTATTACGCTGTACGGAACCCAACACATCAGACTTTGGTAGTACCATGCACGTGATCCAATCAGGATAGTTCAAACCACGAAGTCTCTGGTAACTTCCGATAAAATACTCATTTCCCACCTTAAATGAGAATGAGACTACGCGATCTTCATTCTCAAATGCGTCCGGAATATTCTTTGCAAAAGCTCGAACGACTGGATCAGGGAATCGTTCGATAGGCACGAGA
>JBDOMS010000080.1:0-1688 GCA_039831735.1 Pirellulales bacterium | reverse complement strand
ATTTCAACGGCTTCAGCTCTACGAAGCTCATCTGTTGACAGAGCCGACTCTGTTACAAGTTTCTTATTTGATACCAATGAAACTGAGCGAATGGAACGAGCTCTTCGTCTCGAGAGAGCTCTTGTAGAGTTTGACACCGCAACGATTTCAACAATTCATGGTGTCTGCAGTCGTGTGCTTCGAACGGCCGGTGTAGATATTGAAACGGTAGTCGATGCTGAAGAAACAGACCGCATTGTGAATGAAGTCGTAAACGATGCGATTGTTGCAGCAGCTGCGTCTGGTCAACGCTGGGATGAGTCCACCTTGCGTTCACTACTGACAATTTTATTAGGAGATCCTTTCATTGAACCCTGGTTTGATGAACAGGAAATAGTAGACCAGGCCGTAATTGACTGTCTTTGGAGTCTAACGGAAATACTGACTCAGTGTGTTCATCGTGTGCACAACGCGATGGCGTCAACACCGGATTCAAATGATCTCTTGCGACGCGCTTATGAACTCGTAGCAGATCCACGCTCGGCAGTGGTAAAGCGTTTACAGAAGCGGTTCCTATTGGCAATTGTTGATGAGGCCCAGGATACAGATCGGCTTCAATGGGAGTTTTTTACACGGCTTTTCCCTGGGACTGATGATCGTTCATTAGTAAGCGTCGGTGATCCAAAGCAGGCTATCTATAGTTTTCGTGGCGCGGATGTACAGGCATATGTAAATTTTACGAGAAAGGCAAAGAACCATCGGACACTTTCGACAAACTGGCGTTCAGATCAGCCTCTTCTGGAAAGTCTAAATAAAGCATTCTCACACGTGAGCTTTGGAGATGGAATTGCTTATAGTGATGTTACTGCGTCAGATGATCACAGGGGTTCTTGTCTCGTGGGTGATGTAGAGCCTCTTGAGATGATTCACCTGGGAAAGACGGACAGTCAGCAGTCACTTGTTGGGCCAACTGTCGGAAAAGTCATTCATCTTTTAGAGCAGGTGCAATTCGTTCCGCGTGGTGAAACGGGAGCACGCCATGTAGAGCCGAATGATATTTGCATTCTGACACGCACAGGAAGCGTGAGTCGAATGATTGAAAGACGCCTGGCTCAGGTGGGTATTCCAGCGGTGAGTGGTGGCACAAATAGTGTCATGGCAGGTCGCATGGCATTCGACCTGCGTCTTATTTTTGAAGCTATTGAGAAGCCAGCCAGCAGCGGTCATGTTCGACGAGCAGCTGCGACATGTTTTTTTGGTTATGCACTGTCAGAGAGTGGCCTTTTGGCCGATGCTGTCATGTATCGGGTGCAGGAAGAGCTTATGAAGCTCTCAGCTGTTCTGATGCGCCAAGGCCTTGCTGCTTTTGGTGTGGCTATTGAACAAGACGTGGAGATGATGCAGCGTATTGCTGCGGGCCCTGACGGCGAACGAAATCTCACCGATTTTCTCCATATTTTTGAAGCGTTGGATGCGATTGGTCCTTCAGGTGGTTGTACTCCTCACCAGGCTATCGAAACATTTATCCACCTATCAAAGAAGGATCCACGACATGATCTTGTGAGTCGACGTATTGAGAGTGATGCTGATGCAGTTCGAGTTCTCACAATGCATGCAGCAAAGGGACTTCAGTTTCCGTTTGTTATTGTCGCTGACCTTTGGAAGCCAGCGTCAAAAAATACGCGTGCCAAATCTCGGCCTACTGTTTT
>JBDOMS010000192.1:0-1691 GCA_039831735.1 Pirellulales bacterium | reverse complement strand
AGAGCAGGTGATGACAAAGAGCGAGTAAGGTGGTTTCAGGAAGTGGCGGAACAAACATGTGCGCCGCTCGTGGTAGCGGGCGACGTTCGGTATCACGTTCGGTCTCGCATGCCACTCTTTGATGCTTTGACTGCAGTGCGATGTGGGTGCACCGTTGAGGAAGTTCGGGCACAGCTCCTAAGTAACGGAGAAAGGCATCTTCAAGATAAGTGCCAAATATTCGAACAATTTGCTGAAGTGCCTGAAGCGATAGAACGATCAGTCGAGATTGCATCGCGGTGTACGTTTTCGCTAGATGAGATCCAGTATGAATATCCCAATGCTGTTGTTCCAGAGTATCGGACGGCACAGGAACAGTTGGCGCATCTGGCTTGGAAGGGGGCGAGCCAGCGATATCCCAAAGGTGTTCCCAAGACAGTTTGTCAGCTCATTGACCACGAGCTCAGCCTAATTGCAGAACTTGGTTATGAGTCATATTTCCTTACCGTTTTTGACATTGTGCGATTTGCTCGTCGCCGTGGCATTCTCTGTCAGGGGCGCGGGTCTGCTGCGAATTCGGCTGTTTGCTATTGCTTAGGTATTACGTCAGTCGATCCAGCTCGTATGAAAGTACTCTTTGAGAGGTTTGTGAGCCGTGAGCGGCAGGAGGCCCCAGACATTGATGTTGATTTTGAACATCATCGTCGTGAAGAAGTCATTCAGTATATCTATAAAACTTATGGGCGCACTCGTGCTGCAATGACTGCAGAGATTATTTCCTATCGTTTGCGATCTGCGGTGCGTGATCTTGCGAAGGCTTTAGGTATATCACTTGATCGAATTGATGCTGTATCGTCAACAATCGATGTTGGTGATAGTGTAGATGATTTGCCAGCACGCCTAAGTGAAGCAGGTGTCGATCCGGTGTCTGATGTTGGAGTGAGGCTTGTATCACTTGTGAATCAGCTTGTTGGCTTTCCACGACATCTTGGTCAGCATGTTGGTGGTATGGTTATTACACAGGGTGAACTTTGTGACCTTGTGCCAATACAACCAGCTGCGATGGAAGGGCGCACCATTATCCAGTGGGATAAGAATGATCTGGATGAGCTAGGTATTCTGAAGATCGATTGTCTTGCTCTTGGCATGCTTTCGTGTATTCGTCGTGCGTTTGATCTTATTGAGTCATCTGAAGGTAAAAAACTTAACCTTGCAACGGTGCCTGCAGAAGATCCGGCTGTATATGAGATGGTTTCCCGGGCGGATACAGTTGGTATTTTTCAGATTGAAAGCCGTGCACAAATGAGCATGCTGCCAAGGTTAAAGCCGGCATGTTTTTATGATTTGGTTATTGAAGTGGCAATCGTGCGTCCTGGTCCAATTCAGGGGAATATGGTGCACCCCTACTTGCGACGGCGGAATCGTGAAGAACCGGTAACGTATCCGAACAAAGAGCTTCGAGAAGTCTTGGAAAAAACGCTTGGTGTTCCAATTTTTCAGGAACAAGCAATGCGTCTGGCGGTAGTCGCAGCAGGCTTTTCGCCAGGAGAGGCTGACCAATTACGTCGTGCAATGGGCGCGTGGCGAAGACCTGGGGTCATCGAGGAGTTTCGGCAGAAGCTGATTTCTGGAATGTTGCAGCGGGGACTGTCACAACAGTTTGCAGATCAGGTTTTTGGTCAGATTCGTGGCTTCGGAGAGTATGGTTTTCC
>JBDOMS010000374.1:0-6978 GCA_039831735.1 Pirellulales bacterium | reverse complement strand
ATGGAAGAACAGCACGGCGTTGTGGCAAAGGGAGGCACGATGCGACTTGGCAGCCAACCGTGTATCCTCTCTCAAAATACAAAATCTTCCGATGCGTATGGAGCTGAACGCATAACCGAACGTCATCGTCACCGATACGAATTCAATTCTCATTTTCGTAAACAGCTCGAGGCGGCAGGACTTGTCGTAGCGGGCACAAGTCCCGACGGTGCGCTTGTAGAAATCATTGAGGTTTCAGATCACCCCTGGTTTGTCGCTGTACAATTTCATCCAGAATTCAAGAGCAAACCAACCTCGGCTCACCCTTTATTTTCGGGACTTGTGGCTGCAGCTGTTGAACGGCATGCTGGGAGTACGAGGATTTCTAAAACATAAAAAATAAAGGACATAAAATGAACCAAGTGCCATTAGAAGATGACAATCAACGAGAAGAAGAAGCAAATAATGGCCAGCGTCCCCCTGCCACACTAAGTTTTCTCATCCAAACGTTGTTTACGCAGGCATTGATGGCACTTGGCAGAGTGCCTAACCCCATCACACAAAAAACACTCACGAATCTTGACACTGCAAAACATTTCATCGACACCTTAGATATGATCAAGGAAAAAACCTCCGGGAACCTCACAGAGGAAGAGAGTAAATTACTCGAAGAAGTACAACATCAACTTCGTATGATGTGGATGGAGGCCAAGAAATGACGGGCAGTCATTCGGCAAATCTTCTTGACGGCCGAGCGATCGCAGGCCAGTTCGAGAAATCACTTACCGAAAGGGTGCGTCGTATCGCTTCAAAGATCCAGCGTCCTCCTAAGCTCGTCGTTGTCCTTGTTGGAGATCTGGCGGCAAGTGCTTCGTATGTCAAAAGCAAGGCTGCAGCAGCGAAACGTGTTGGCATCAACGCTGAAGTGATCCACGTATCAGATACGACAGACACACAACAGCTTGTTGACTTGGTAACGTCTCTTGCGGAAGACGACCACGGCTCAGCTGACGGCATTTTGATTCAGCTTCCTCTTCCGAGTCATATTGACACAGTTGCAGTGCTTGACGCTGTCCCTCCAGACCGAGACGTGGATGGTTTCCATCCAGAAAACGTAGGGCTTCTAGCACAGGGACGGGCTCGCTTCATTCCTTGTACTGCTGCAGGTGTTCAACAAATACTTAGGGATACTGGGATAGAAACTGCTGGAAAACGTGTGGTAATTATCGGCCGCAGTGACATCGTGGGAAAACCTTTATCAATGTTACTGGGAGCCAAAGGCCCGGGAGGAGATGCAACGGTTACAATTTGTCATAGCCACACGGCGGACATAGCATCACTTACTCGCCAAGCAGATATTCTCATAGCCGCAGTGGGAAGCCCTCAACTTGTCACGGCCGATATGGTGAAGCCGGGAGCCATAGTGATCGATGTGGGCATCAATCGCATTCAGACACCTGATGGATCTCACCGACTCGTCGGTGATGTTGACTTTGAATCTGTAAAGAATCATGCCAGTTGGATTACGCCAGTGCCTGGTGGCGTTGGACCTTTGACTGTTGCCATGCTTCTCAACAATACCACTTTTGCCGCAGAATTGCGCTCTTCTGATAAGGTAAAGTAGGGTTGTTTATCACACCCTTCTCTGTCTATTCTCCAACCTCCCCACGTGAGAGGTTTAACAGATTCTATGTATCATTTTGTTCGCGCATTACGTGATGCGGCCAAACGTTGGCCCCTTCTCATCGCAGCGTTTCTTTGTTCAGCAGGTGTCGCGGCACTATGGGGTGCAAACATCGCTGCGTTATTCCCAATCATTGAAGTCACGCTCAACGGGGAATCCCTTCAATCGTGGAACAAAGAACGAATTGACGCCAGTGAAAAAAAATTGGCTGCGTTTGATAATCAAACAAAAGATATTCAGGCAGTCCTCTCTGACAGTTCTCGATCACTTTCTCAAAGTGAAATATCGTCACGACAACATCAAATTGACGTCCTGGTTATGGAATCGGCAAAAGAGCAGGCACTCGTCCTCTCTGCAAAAAAAATTGACCCTTGGCTTCAGTATCTTCCGCGGGATCCATTCAAGACGGTACTCGTTGTAGTAGCGTTTGTCGTCCTAAGCACCTTCCTGAAGCACGTATTTTTGCTGACAAACACGTTGATTGTAGGCTGGGTAGCCATGAACATCTGCCGTGATCTGCGGCTCAAGGTATTTGACAAAGTACTCGAACTTGATCGTGCTCAATTTATGAAGCATGGCTCCGCTGGCTTTATGGCACAGGTCACTCATACAACTGATATGCTCGCGAATGGTATTTCAACAGTATACGGGAAGGCAATCACCGAACCATTGAAAATACTTGCCTGCTTGGGTGGAGCTCTTTGCATATCCTGGCAACTGACACTGGCCTGCCTGACAATGGCTCCAATAGTTGGATTTTTGATGGTCTGGCTCAATCGACGCATCCGCAATATCTCAAGTACGATTCTTTCTCAAGCAAAAGGTTTTCATCACGTTCTACTTGAAACCTTCAACAATGTACTCACCGTACAGGCGTATACGATGGAGGATTTTGAAAGAAAACGATTTCGGGGATGTACAAAAGACATGATGAATATTGGTATGCGACACATATTTTTTAATGCCCTCGCAAATCCAATTACAGAAATTCTTGGCATGGGTATGGTTGCTACCTCCATTGGAGTAGGAGCCTGGTTAGTTATCAATCAAGAAACACAGATCCTTGGAATCCCAATGACGGAACGACCAATGACTGTCCCTGGTATCATGGTCTTTTTCGGCATGCTCATCGGAGCGAGCGATCCTGTTCGGAAACTTTCGGGTGTCATCACTGGCGTGAACGTCGGGATGATCGGCGCATCAGCTCTGTACCCACTTCTCGATACCCCCTCAGAACTCCCTGTGCCAGTCAACCCAAAACGACTTCAATCTCCACATCGAGAGATCCGTCTTCAAAATGTTTCCTTCAGCTATGATGGAATTGATACTGTTTTGAAAGATGTAAATCTGGATATCAAATTTGGAGAACGTGTGGCTATTGTTGGGCCAAACGGTGGTGGTAAAAGTACGCTCGTCAACCTGATCTGCCGCTACTACGATCCAACCGCAGGTCATGTGATGCTCGATAATATATCGCTACGAGAAATTGATCTGAAGAATCTTCGAAAACGAATCGCAATGGTGACCCAGCAAACGGAACTTTTCAATGAGACGATTCTTCACAATATTCGCTACGGCCGCTGGGACGCGACAGAAGAAGAAATAATTGAAGCTGCAAAACAGTCTCACGCGCATGAATTCATTTCAGGATTTCCTGATGGCTATCAAACAATGGTTGGCCCAAGTGGATTCCGCCTTTCAGGAGGACAACGTCAACGAATCTCACTTGCGCGCGCATTCTTGAGGAATGCTGAAATTCTGGTTCTTGATGAGGCAACCAGTCAGATTGATGTGGAAAGTGAACGGCTGATCCATGATGCACTTGCAGAGTATGTTGAAGATCGAACAGTGATTATGATTACCCATCGGGCAAGTACGTTGGCACTTGCTGACGCTATCGTACAAGTTGAACATGGAGTTGTGACTAAAAAACCATCCCAGCGTGCAGATGCTGCATAATTCTTGGGCATCAGGTTGCCAACTGCTGCAGCCGCTCATTCCACAGAGAACTATTCTTTGGTTCGTACTCTTCTAATTCAAAACTATCACGAACGATGCGCCGGACGTGACGAAGATCTACAACTCCTTGTTGAGCCACGAGTTGAACAAGTACATTCCCAACAGCAGTCGCTTCGACAGGCCCTGCCACGACAGGTCGATTCGTCGCATCAGCTATCATTTGGCATAACAGTGTATTTTGAACCCCACCTCCAACAACATGAATCCGACTCAACCGCCGGCCAAGCAACTCATCAAGTTCACTGATCGTTTGACGAATAGCAGCAGCAACACTTTCAAGTGCTGTTCGTATGATAGCTCCGGTCGAATCTGGAACAGTTTCTCCAGTCAATTTTGCAAGTTCACAAATAGCCTGCGGCATGTCATTGGGTGCTACAAGTGATGGGTGGTTTGGATCAATGAGGGTTTTGAGTGGAGGAACTTCTGTAGCAAGAGATGTAAGTTGGGCCCATGTCCAATCCTTTCCTTCACGGTGCCATGAAGCACGACATTGCTGAACAAGCCATAAACCACAAACATTTTTGAGGAGTCTGGTTGTTCCTCCAATGCCTCCCTCATTCGTAAAATTGTGAGACAGGCACTCCTTTGTGACAAGTGGTCGATCGAGCTCAGCTCCTACCAACGCCCACGTGCCCAGACTCACATAGCACCAATCAGGTCGTGCTGCTGGTGGCTCTACCGCAGGAACTGCAGCAACTGCACTGGCAGTATCATGGGTTCCAGGCACGATGACTCGTACATTTTGAAGTCCGGTATCAGCAATGACTTCTGACCGAAGTGTACCCAGATCTGATCCAGGATTGATGATTGGCCCAAAGATCCTTCGTGGAATGCCAAACCGATCAAGCAGTTCCCATGACCAATCATTTGTGAGTGGGTTGAAACACTGAGTTGTTGAAGCATCTGTCCGCTCATTTGTTTGTTCTCCCGTCAAAAGCCAATGCACTAAATCTGGTATCATGAGCATGCGATTCGCAGACGCAAGGAGATTTGGCTGTTGTTTCTTGATAGCAAGTAACTGATACAGCGAGTTAATGTCTATGAATTGAAGGCCTGTTGCCTGAAAGATTTCTTGACGGGGCACAATTGCCTCCGCCTCAGTCACCATACCTACATTCCTGGCATCTCGATAACACACAGGATTTGCCAGAAGAGCTTGGTCTGCATTCAAGAATGCAAAATCGACACCCCAGGTATCGACACCTACACTGGTCACTGATTGACCATGGCGGCTCGCTGCTGCCCGAAGACCAGTCTGCACCTCGTGCCATAGCCTTGGCATGTCCCATACAAGCTGGCCTCCCATTGATATGGGGTAGTTTTCAAATCGATGAATCTCTTCGAGTTCGAGAACTTGCCCATCAAAAGCTCCGGATACAACTCGACCTCCTGAAGCTCCCAGGTCTACTGCTAAAGCAACACTGCGGCGCATAGTATTGGCCCCCATTCGAAAATCGACTTTCTACGTCGTCAAACATTCACTCTAAAGTGTTCATGAAACTCTCATATTGTTCATTTTTTCACTGGACGGACGAGGGGCTAAAGACGATACTAGCTAATAAAGGATATTGTTTATCGTTTTTGTGAAGTATAATGTAAAAATAGGGATTATGTCCTCTTTAAAGGCGATAAAAAACGAAACTGCTCTTTCTCCATCTCCTGATCTGAGGGCAGATCTGGCAGAAGCCAGTAGATCCCTAGAGGCATCAGATCCACCAAGCATTATCCAGTGGGCTGTTCGTCGCTTCGGCTCAAAACTCACCATGGCAACTGCTTTTGGCCCCGAAGGGTGCCTGATCCTTCATTGGCTGGCATCTATCGCTCCGCAGACTTTTGTATTCAATCTTGAGACAGGCTATCAGTTCGAGGAGACCCTTCGACTTCGTGACCAGATTGCCGATCGTTATGGAATCAAAGTTGTGTATGAAGTTCCCGATCAGTCAGTTGAAGACTACGAAAAATTACATGACGGTCCGCTCTACCGTACAAACCCTAGTCAGTGCTGTGGTGACAGAAAAATAAATGTCATTGAGCGTGTTCTCAATCGCTTCGACGCCTGGATGAGTGGTATTCGACGTGACCAAAGCGCTGATCGGGCCGGTGCACCGATTGTTGGCTGGGATTATAAATTTGATGTTGTAAAAATCTCTCCTCTTGCCAATTGGACAAAAGCCCAGGTCTGGGATCAGATTATTCGTGAAAATATTCCATACAACCCTCTTCATGATAAGGGATATGTCAGTATTGGCTGTCAACCTTGTACTCGTTCAATAACCGAAGGCGAAGACGAACGCGCGGGCCGTTGGAGCGGAACCGCAAAGACCGAATGTGGCTTACACTCTCGTGACACATGAAACACTCTGCAAAAACTGAATATGGTGCCATTGCTGTATTGGAATTGGCACGACATTGGAACTCCGGAGAGACCGTACGAATTCGTGATATTGCAGGTGCCCATAATGTTCCTGCTCGTTTTCTGGTTCAGATTCTTCTCCAATTGAAGGCTGCTGGACTACTATTGAGTTCGCGAGGAGCATACGGTGGATACCGTCTTGCTGTACCTCCTGATGAAATAAGCCTTGGCGATATTGTTCGAATTCTTGAGCCTGTTGGTCCTACAAACAACCACTCCACTCCGTCAGTCAGTGAAAAAACGCTCTTCGAAGCCTGGTCAGAGGCTGCAGCGGCAGAGGCTTCAACACTTCAATCCTTAACATTTGCCAAACTTCTTGAACGTGTAGAAACAACCAGTCATGCAATGTATTACATCTAATGTGTCAAAAAAAGGGTCGGAGACCACTGCATGATCCTTCTATTGAAGGACCCTCTTCACACTATCAAATGTCACTGGATCAATCAGACCTTTTTCGGTGATGATCGCTTTAATGAGGTGTGCGGGTGTGACATCGAAAGCCGGATTGTAGGCACCCGATTCCTTTGGAGCTACCTGATGGCCTAAAGGTGAAATTACTTCTTCTGCCCCTCGTTCTTCGATTGGGATATCGTCTCCCGAACGAATTGCTCGATCGAATGTACTTGATGGAGCAGCTACAAAAAAAGGAATACCATGCGAAGCAGCCAATACAGCCAAGCCATACGTGCCAATTTTGTTCGCTGTATCACCACACGCTGTTATACGGTCAGCTCCTACGATGACTGATCCAACACGACCTGACTTCATAAGGTGTGCCGCAGCTGCATCGACTAACACTGTGACGGGAATATCGTGCTGCACTAATTCCCAGGCTGTAAGGCGAGCTCCTTGAAGAAGAGGCCGTGTCTCATCAGCAAAAACC
>JBDOMS010000219.1:0-29135 GCA_039831735.1 Pirellulales bacterium | reverse complement strand
TGCAACACTTTCAAGCACGAGGCGAATACGTGTTTGCGCAATTTTCATCGATAATGCACCTGAGGAAAGATCATCCAGAAGGCGAGACGGATGATTCATAAGGGGTGCCTCCATACCGGTACCGCCGTGTTCGCGATCAAGCAATCGTTCAAGATAAACTCGAACTCCTCCTCGAAGAATACTTCGCAGTGATGGTGGACTGAGTGTGTGCTGGGTAAAGAAACCCTCTCCATACTTTTCAATAAAATCTTTTAGTGACTCAAACGCTTTATTTTCTCGAACTCTTTCTAACACCGATAATCGCAACTGCCTTGCATGAGTCATCCATGTTTCAAGTAGCTTGGGAACCAGGAGCGCTAGTCCATCCAGTATTCGCTGCTTTGCAAGTGACCCAACAACAGCACTACCATTTTCTTCCGGAGTGTGTGCACTCTCGACAATGCGTTCAACTAACGACATGGTTGCCGCCTCGAAAACCCGGTCAAACTCACTGACACTTGCTCCACCAGAAGGACGCTTGCGTTCGAGACTTTTTGCGAGTTGCACAAGTTTTGTTGTCTCTGAAACCAAACCTATCCTTGGCAAGCTTCCACTCAGTTTTGTAAGAAGTCGCTCACGACTTCGTGCTCTCACGATACGATCCGGCCGACCACCTCTTGAAAGTGGAACATAGAGAACAGCCTTTCCATTGAGTTTACGAGACAATTCTTCGAGTAACCCACGAGCATTGTCTGCATCCCCTCTAAAAATGGCAGCAAAAAGCTTACCCACAAGACCACGGCCTGCTCCTTGTTGCTGTACGATTGATGGCTGAGTCGCCGTAAGGTGCATTCTGGCTGAAAGCATCCAAAGTGTCTCTGTAAGTTCAACAGCTGCATCAACGAGTCGTTCAGCAGCTGCATCTTTCTGCCAACGAATACGATCTTCTTCAGATTCCGACATTCGTCCGGGCACAGAATTGGTTCGTGATGCAATAAGCGTGGCTGCTCGAACCATTGCTCTTCGCTGGCGACGAAGCGTATGCCGCCAACCAACAACTGCATCCCGTTCTTCTCGGGTTAAGTGACGATTATCATCTGACTGCACAACGCAAGAGGCCGTCACGGCATGGCGTATAAGCCGGGCACATCCTGCCAAAAACTCAGCGGCTTGTTCGACAGCCGCCGGACCATTGCCAATATCGCCAGGCTTAAAATGCTCAAGCATGCCTCCGTCCACACCGTCATCTGTTGAATCACGCCAAACCATGGACTCGTAGGCACTTGCAACACTTTCATCGCTGTCTGGGGAGTCATCATCGGCAGCTGACTCCGTAAGCTCAGGAAAACTTTCATCACTCTGTGAAATATTAGAACTGCGACCTGAAGCGGCCATTTCAATAATGTCCGCCACTCCGCTTGTATTTGCTTCAATCAATTCAAGAAAACGGCGAACTCTCGAGCGTCCTTCCAAAGAACGATCACTAAAAGCACGAGCAAGCCAGCGAGCTGCCGCGGCTAACCATTCACCTCCAAGTTGTTCAAGGGTTGGGCCTTCTAGCAAGGATGCCCAGTAAATAAGTAAGCCCATTGCACCGTCCAGATCTCCTTCTTGCAAAAGAGACTCTGCTGCCTGAGCGTGACTTCGAGGCGATGTAAATGCAGCAACTTCCTTCCGCCAGAAACTCGGTGGTGGTGTCTCCGACCCAAGCGATCTTCGGTGCATGAGCAATGAGATGACTTCACGGGTTGAATCACGGACTTCCCTGCCAGATAAATACTCAATCCCCGAGACTGTCGTGGTTGCATAACGATCCCACCAGGTTGCCAAACGCTCGAGGGCATTTTCAGCACGAGTGGCTTCATACTGCACATCCCGAAGTGCTGCACAACGCCAAGCCGCGGCATAGCCATCTAAAATGGATGCTGTCTCATCGATGAGATCATCCACACGAGGATCGGGCAGACTTTCCCCCCCCTGCTCATGCAAAGGAAACTGACCAGACAGTCCAAGAATATTCCACGGATCAACCACCGCTCCACAACCGACTGCTCGAAATAGCAAATCTGTTGCATGATCAAGGTGATCAATGGCCATACTCACAACTGAGGATGGGTTCTCTTCTTTCTTGAATTGCTGTAGGACTTGTTGAGCAGACAAAATATGGCTGCTCATCTGAGCAAGCATTCGTGCAGATGCCGCAGGAACGACAGCCGTTAACCGCTCTGCCTCACGAGAACGACCGATTCGTGACATGACAGCAGCAAGGGCGACACTTTCGACCTGTCGAGCGCGTCTCTCGGCGAGTAAGACATTAATATGACGTCGTACGCCTCCAAAGGGCTGGTGAAATCTTTTTGTCTCTTCCAATAAGCGTTGTTGATGAGACTCTGACAGTTGCTCCATGAGCCATCGATAGAACGCATCACGATACCCAGCAATCCGAGGCAGTAATTCTGATAGGGGAAGTTCTGCCTGATGAGCTCCCGGTCCATGTCCTGAAAGACCTGATGCCATAAGCATGACTCCAGCAAGGACAGCAGATGCTTCTCTCTGCAGATCCTCAAGAACAACTTTTTCACCCCCATGTTCTCGAAGCGCCGCTTCCGGCCATGATAGAATCCCGTCAAGAGTGGACTGTTGCACAACCATGCGCCGGTAAAATCCAGAATTATCGATCCGTTCAGGATCCCAAAGACCAAATAGATAGTTTGGTCGACTTGCAGCTGGATGAAGAAAATCAAATGCTCTCGGATCGAGAGAAAGTTCCTCAAGCTTATCCAAATCGAAATCGGCCTGACTTAATAATTCAGGTGGAGCAACAGAAAGAATATCTATCGCTCCCTTAACGAGATCATGATATCGACCATAAGCGGGTCCCACACCGGCAATAAAAATTGGTAACGGCCGTACTCGCTCATGTGGATAGGGCTCTGACAATCTGCCGTTTTCAAGTACTGCTACTGGTCGCCACCCAACATAGTCATTCAGTCTACTTATTGCTTTATCAATAAGTTGCCCTGTATCAGAATCATCTTCCTCACTAATGGCAGCAAGGATGGCCTGAGCAATCGCCATAAGAAAAAATGGACGTTCAAGCACGCCAGCTGGCTGATGAGCAAGAAGATCAGAATGAAATCTACGATATGCTTCAGGAAACCGGCAAAAGATAAGATCCATTGCTACTTTTGCCTGATCGGATTGACGAAAAGCAGGCTCCACAGCCTCCAGATCAGCCAATCGCTGTTGAAGTAAGGCTTCTACTGCTTCAGCTGCATCAGGCTGCTCAATCGCAATAATTTTATCACTTTGAGACACTGACTCCACACTAGAGAACAATTCATTCATTGCTCTCCAAGCCACTGGATCAAATGAGCCAGAGGAAAAATTCAGGTAGCCTAGGATCAGTGAGGCTGGATCGTTCGGTCGTGATGCCGTCATGACCCGCATGATCCTACCGTACGGAGCGATTTGTTGCGTGTCCTCCCCTGTGAACTAGGCTTATTTGAGTAAGTTTTCCAATAAAAGGTCTGATGATTGCCATGCGATTCACCTTCCCAATACTTCTTGTACTTAGCACCTTGTGTCTCAGAACCGCGCCTTGCGAGTCCGCAGAACGTGTCTGGGGGACACTTGGAGATGCTTTTGTCGCCGAACATGTAGGACTACGACGAGAATGGATCGTGCAAGTTCCTTTCGATTCTCGTGCCACACGACTGACCCACGTAACAGTAGTGGACGGACTTGTTTTAGCGTCAGCTGGCGATGGTAGCCTGCACGGAATTGCTGCTTCGGTTGAGAATGCTGAAGCTGACCTTCCTACAGGTCTTCCTGCAGTCGGCTCTGTCTTGTGGACACACCATCGTGACGCTCGAACAAAGAGTTACTTTCCACCTACTGCTGGAAGTGGGATAGTTGTCATTGCTGGCGATTTTGTTGTTACTGGAATCGATGCTCAATCCGGCCACACACTATGGAAGTACCCACTCCCCAGTCCTGCTATTGCAACACCTGCCATTAGCGGCAATTGGGTATACGTACCAATAGAGCGAGGACGGTTACTTCGCCTTCCAGTAAATCCCCTGAGGAAAACATCGGGCCTAGAAAACACCCTTATAACTTCTGGACAGGATAAGACAACGGACCAAAACACAGAACTGAAAGCTGTAAGCTTCAATGATGGTGATGATGACAGATCACCATGGCAGATCAGTACCCATAACGCCCTGGCTCTTCCCCCGCTACCAATTGAGAAAGGCGTATTATGGTGTACTACTGCTGGAAC
Organism: Pirellulales bacterium; assembly: GCA_039831735.1. Classification (GTDB taxonomy): domain Bacteria; phylum Planctomycetota; class Planctomycetia; order Pirellulales; family UBA1268; genus CACORA01. The sequence goes on along the minus strand of JBDOMS010000219.1, from coordinate 24,871 downwards.
CATTTCGCGTTTCATAGAAGCTACTCCTGATTGGATCCGTCTGGAATTTCAACTTGGCAGACCACCCATCGGACAGCTCCTGCTCAGTAATGATTCAATTTTTACATCCATTAACTCTGGTTCATCCGCAAGTGATGTTGTTCGCATTGATCTTCTTCCCACTGGTAATGTTTTTGTCTGGAGAGAGCCTCTTACAGATTCTGTGACCGGAGCCATCTGGCAACTGGACAATACAATCTTTGTCCCGCTTGCTACTGGTGGCCTCACCGCTCTTGCTGCCGAAGATGGAAGATGGCTTTGGACTCATTCCAAAAAAGTTCAACTGCTAACCATTGCAGCAAACAAACTATGGTGTCTGGACGATATGGAACGTCTGGCTGCACTTGATCCTTCGGACGGAAGTCGTTTGCAACAGTTTTGCCTTGATCCATTCAGACTCAGTGTCACCAATCGACAAACAGATCGACTGATACTTGCATCACCTGGTGGAATCATTACCTCACTTGTTTCACGAAGTGAGCACGTAAACAACGAAGCTACTGATAGCCCAGAGAAGAACGTTCAAAATCCACAAAAAAATGAACCTTAGCCGTCATGAAGAATAGGCGATCGACTCTTTGGGTCTTGCCGCCATGCCAGCCTCAAAAGTTCGTATAATTCGTCATCATGACTGGCAAGTCTGTGAGGGTCTTGAAAAAAACATTCTGTGGCAACAGCAAAAAACTCTGATGCTCCTTCAGCAGCATAAGCATCCAAGATGGTTGGTTCATTGTTTTCTAAAGAATTTTCAAAGGTATTTCGGCATCTTGAAAATGCCATCTCCCATCTTTTTCGATCTCCCTCAAGAAGCGGAACCCCGTCTATCACCCCATCAAAAAGATCAACCAGGTGTGCAAATTCGTGGAGCACGACATTACGGCGGCCATGCTGCTGACGTCCCCCTTCAAGCACCCGAGACCAGGCCAGCACAACACTTCCCCCAGACCACGTCTCACCAAGACGCACTTCTTGCCATGCTAACTCCCCACCACCACGAAGTGGTATCGCACGTGATGCAACATAATCAGACGGATACACGATAATAGACCGAAGGCTTTCGAAGTACTCATTGTGAAATCCGAGCACAATGAGTCCTGCCTGCGCGGCAATGGTTACTCGAATCTCATCGGTGACTTCAAGGCCACCGCACCCCTCAAAATACTTCTCCGCAATAAAGACAGCTATCCACTCACGAAGGTACTGCCGCTCTGTTTCATCTAACCACTGAACCTGTTGAACATTCCGCCTTATGAACTCATCCCAAGTAGACGGAAACGGCTGTTCACGGAGAGCACGTCGCCTGCGTTGCCGTAGCCATGCAAACATCTGATTATGGCTTCAACGGAAGTCCACGAGAAAAAAGATCAACTGCTAAAATAATGCAGGCAATGGTGATAGCAACAAATGCCATGGCAAGCATTCCAGTGTACACATTCATTGGCGATCGTGACTGCTCTGCTGGTTGTTGCTCATCATCCATGGTCTTACTCAATACCGCGGGTTGTCCTTCAACGACGCTATGCTGCTTTTCTTAGTCGAGTTGTAAAGCGATCACCTCTCTGAACAATGCCTCTCGCATACTCTTTTTGGATAATTGCAAAGGCACGATCGGGTTTCACTGATTTCACAACTGCACGACCTACATACTGATCATTACGATAAAGTTCCAGCACATGACCCATCTGTATTCCATCATCACCACCAAGAGAAACTTCAACTGCATTGTCGACAACAGCTGTAACAACGCCATTGACCGTTGGAAACTCCTCACTCTCTCGGGGCATACTATCCAGTGCTAAGCCAAATTGCTTAAGAAGCTTTCGGGCATTTACCAGCTGCTTCTCAAGTTGTGCCTTTCTCTCCTCAACGATGGCGAGCGTTGACTGCTTTTCATGAAGTTCAGCCGATATCTTAACAGCTTCACCAATTTGTTCATCGACCTTCATTTGTTGATTCCGAACTTGTTCTCGGAGTTCTTCAACATTGTCAGTGGCTCGTTTGAGTTCAGCCTGCACAACACTCAATTCATTAATGGCTTCCGTTGCCTTTGCCACAAGGTCATCTCTTTTGTCTTTCAGATCCTTCAATTCTGTACTTTGTTCAGCAAGAGCATACTGGAGCTTTGCAACGACCTGATCCCGCTCTGCCTCAGAACTCGCCACCTTTTTTTGCAAGTCATCGATCGTCTCAAGAAGGTGACCTCGCTTGTCTTTGTCCGCACTCAAACTTTGTTCTAAGCGTTCAGCTTCTGCTTTCCAATTTGTATGTGATGCAAAGATCGCAACAGCAAAACTCATGAACACAAGGCTCATGATAAAAACTGCAAAAACAAAAATCTTGCCGAGAATATCCATCTCGCACCCTCAGGTTTCTTAAGTACCAGACTAGATTTTGATCGGTTACCAGGTCAATGTGACTCAAATCTGACAATCATCTGCCTTCGAATTCCACCACCTGCCTCCACCTATAATACATCCTGTGACCGCTACACACCCCCAAGCCGGTAGATTCCCCCAAAATAGCCACAAACTTCGCCTGCCATCGGGCTGAACAAGCGCCCGAATCGTCCCTGTAGACCTTCGAGGCCCCTGAGCGAGAAGTCGTCCTGAACCATCTATCCAAGCGGAGAACCCTGTATTTGCAGCAATAACCAAAGGCGTTCGCACCTCAACAGCTCGAAAAACGGCAGCTGCCAAGTGCATATCAAGTTCACTGGAACCCCAAAACCACCCGTCGTTGGTCAGATTGACTATGACATCTGGCTTTGTGCTCCTTGCATGAAGGAATTCAACAAGGCGCCTCACTGCCTCTGGAAGGGCCGTTTCATAACAAATATTGACTGTCACTCTGAAATCTTTGATTGGCACAACCACTGGCTCAGTGCCAGCGGTCAATCCAGTTGGAAGAGGTGTGAGTGAGTACAACCATGGAAAATAATTTGCCAATGGAATGTATTCCCCAAACATTACGGGGTACATTTTCTCGTAACACTCAAGAACTTTTCCATCCGAATCCAGGAAAAGGCCACAATTGAAGTTGCGGGTTCCACTCGGAAAACTTGGAGAAATCTCCTGTTTATCAACACCAACAAGCCAATTCGTACCATATCGACGCGCATAGACAGCAAGTGTATTGAGACGCTCCTGCTCTAAAATCTCTCGACACTCACGCTGTCGATCAACGTCTGAAACCATTGTTGTTTCATGGGATGGCCCAACGAACTGCTCTAAGACACTTTCAGGCAGTATCTCTCTTGGATCAATCTCCAGTAGACTCCACCGCCACATAGTTTCTGGCCACACAATAAGATCCGGTAATATTCCCGATGCACTCTCCAACCCATCGATGGTCAACTCATCGTAATGCTGTGTTACATCAGCTTCTGAACCTGGCTTATGCTTCAGTTCTGTATCAATGGAACCCTGCACAAGAAGAATATCCAATGGTTCATGGATGGGCTCTGGTTCTTCCATAATCCGCCATGCGCCATATGTAAGTGCAAGTAAAAATACACTCGTAGCAATAACCATCTGTTTGAAAGACTGGGATGTAAGAGAAGCAGCAACAACCATGATCAGCCCACTTATACCAACAGTACTAAACAGGTCAGCACTTTGAATGAGCAGCGTCCATCTCCACTGCGAATGACCCAAACTTGCAAATGTAAACCCTCCGAACAAACTACTCCTCATCTGCTCGCACGTCACCCACGCTAGAGGAGCAGCAAGCAGGAGTGATACATTTCTTGTATGCACAAAAAAACGTGCAATCCATATAAAGAGAGGAACGTAGCAGGCTAGGTATGCCGATAATGCAAGCCAGCCGATCGATGTTGCTGGATGAGGAAGTCTCAACCAATGGATTGCCAGCAACCAATGAAGAAACCCCGCAAACCACAAGATACGCCACGGGTGCTTCGATCCTATGTTTTTTCGACGAATAATTGATAGCCATGGCAGAGGGGCTAACCATGCAGCCCACCAAATATCAACTGGAGGCTGGATCAAAAACATTGATATCGCACCAAGTAGCGAGAGCATCCATAGTTGGCACTCTGCATCATTGAGAACATGAGTTGAGTTCCACAAGGCTCTCAACGTATTAATCCTCCAACGGCGCAAACTCTGCAAGTATCATTCCTGTCGCAACAACATCATCTTCCTCAACATTCTGGCACATTAATCGCCCTGAGATTGGTGCTTCAAGGTCAAACGTAGCAGCCCCGACAAGTATTTCAGCAATACGGTCACCATAAAGAACTCTCTCACCACACGATACTAGCCAGAGTGACAGTTTGATTGGTTGATCCACCATGAAATCTGGCATCACAAGTGGTATTCTTTCATCTTTCTTTGAGTCACTTCCTGAATGATCTTTGTTTTCTTTCATCGCCTATCGCTGACTCCGTAACCACGACAGAATCACCCGGCCAACTAGCTCAAGAGAATCTGCCGAGCAATTTGAGGGCACATCTGCTGTTGTGTGCCAAGCCGGATAATCAAAATCGATGATGTCACAGGTGGGTATTTTTGCGATCATTCTGAGGGGCACATGGTCATCCTGAACCGTGTATTTGGGTCGTGGTATGAATTGCTGAACTCCAAGCCGGGATGCAACGGACCATATTTCCTGTACCACGGGTTGAGTATCCGGCCACATGACACTCTGCTGTTCCTGCCAAATCTGCAGATCTTTATCTCCCACCATGTCAAGAATAACTCCAAATTGATACGTGTGCAGATTCCTATCCTCGATTCTGTCAGCAACATAGGTGCGGGCAAAATATGTTGAACCTAAACAATACGGATCACGTTGGCCAAAAACATATTCCTCTGCATCAAAGCAAACAAAGTCAACTCCCAAGGGTTCTGGGACCGTCCTCATAAATTGAGCTAACTCCATGAGTACTGCCACTCCGCTGGCTCCGTCATTCGCTCCAAGAAATATTCCTTTTGGATCTTTGGGATCACGATCAGGAAACGGACGCGTGTCGTAATGCACACCGACGAGGAGACGTTTCTTTCGATCGGGGTGCCATTCCACAATCAGATTCTCCATGTGCACTGGTTTCCCACTGCGACGATCCTCTAGCCTAAACGCCTGGCCATGCACAAACCCTTTCGCACTCCGAAAGTGTTCTACTAATCTTTTCCGCTGTGCAACCATTCCGGGTGAACCGCTAACTCGTGGTCCTAAATCACATATCTCCTTGAGATAAGCCATGGCACGTGGACCAGAAAAACCTGATGGCGCATAAACTTCTTTTCCCCTTGCGTATGCAACAGGCAAAACTGCACATGCCAGAACTATCGATCGGATTGTCTGAATATTAATCATCATCTCTTCTGAGAATAGCGAATTACGAAAGAGATTCCGATGGTGATTTTATTGGTCAGAAGATTACTGGCGAGAATAGCAGGTATATCGTTATGAATTCACCTTTGTTTTGCGAAGCACTTTACATCCTCTTGTCTTCTTCTGTCTCATCATGCGGGAAATGCACGGGTCGATTCTAAAGCAGCAAACATCGCTGCCTCATCCATGATCAAAAACACTCGACGCATACCGTCTACAGATCGTCTGATCCAATGGCTGTAATGAGTCAATGGTCTGGGAAATCGCTCCTTTGTGGCTGATCATGGAAACTTTCACACCACCTGCCATACACCTCTTGGGCTCGAACCGTACCGATCACCACAAAAACATATAGTGTTTCTGCCCATCCATCTGCAATCTGCCTAAAATGGATGCCTGTCTCCAGCGATCAACTCATGAGATCATGAAGATGGTCGGTTTTATTGAATGAGAGTAACGAAGGCCCTGGCCACTCAAGACAACTTATCGAACAGTTTTCCAAGGCTGGTAATTTTGTGAATGGTCGTTCTGCAGAAGAGGCTAAAAGAGGGTGTGATTTTCCAACGAGCCGACCAAGAGCCGCCGTTAGAATACCTCCATGAGCCACTATAATCATACGGTTGGCCATTCGAGATGCTAACGACTCCAACACCTGACACCCTCGCTCCGCAAGTTGTGCTCGTGATTCCCCACCTGGAATTGCATAGTCCATATCGCCCTTTCTCCACTGAGCAACAGCCTCTGGAAATTTTTCTTCAAGATCCACCCATAAGTGACCTTGAAAGATACCTGCATGTAATTCACAGAGACGCTCATCAACCTGAAGTTTCAAACCAAGAGCTTCAGCAATATGACTAGCTGTAGATTGAGCACGGATCAGTGGGCTTGACCAGATTTCATCAATGGCTTCCGTGGACTTATTGAACTTAGTACTACTCCACACGGCAACAGCTTTTGCTTGGGCATCTCCTCGTGGCGATAGTGGAACATTTTCCTGTCCCTGAACACGCCCTTCAGTATTCGAGACACTTTCGCCGTGCCTTATAAGAATCTGTAACATAAATCCATCTACTTTTTCAAAGAAGATGACTTTGGTATCTCTGTGGCTGCTCGAGAATCATGACCAAAATGAGTTCGCGACAGATGTTCAATAAAGGCTTCACTTGCATCCTGAAGCACAAAGACTTCGCTCGAGCCCTGTGGTGCTCCATGAGGACGTACAATACAGATGACCTCTGCTTTGCCTTTGTGCTGACGAACATGTTCTAACAACGTCTGTTCACCATCCGAGAGTGGCGAAACCGAATGCTGATGTATGTTACCCTGCGCCACGTCAGGTTCTATGCCATTTGATGCCGTTGGAACAGCATTTGCACGATCTCGACGATCAAATGCCACCTCTGGCATTTCATCTGGCATACTCGGAATAACCGATGATGGATCAGTGGCCCCCTGAGGTAATCCGCCACTCGGATAGACGCTTCGATAGACAAACGCTAATCCTGCTTCATCAAGGTGTTCATGGATCGCCGGAAGTGCTGCAAAAAGGCCTTCATTATCCTCTGGATCTGCAGCATTGCAAACACCTATTAGGGTGCCCTCAAGTGAAAACAAACCACCGCCACTACGACCTTCAACGGGCTGTCCGGCTACTTGTACATTTGCTGGACCAAGATACTTATCAACACCATTTACCTGGCTGTAGTGGAGTGTTGGATCATCACCTCCATTACAACCGACGGTCACGACCGACTCACCAGCTTTCGTCTTTTCTTCGGGCCCCCCGACCCTTACAGGATCAAGGGGTTGATCTGTGAAGATGCTCACAAGTGCAAGATCCCGAGTAAGGTCATACGCCACAACTTGTCCAGCGATACCTTGTGGTGCATTTGGACTAAAAAGATCTACTTTCACTTTTCCTTTTCCGTCAGAATCACGAAAGATATGACCACATGTCAGAATCAGTGCTTCACCTTGACGGCAATCAATGACCGTTCCAGTACCTCCGGACATACCCTGCGGATCATCGACTCGTAAACGGGCAGTAGCCTGCAAAAGCTTCCGTTCGAGTCTCTGCCGTTTTTCTTCCGAAAGAATCTGCGTTTGATCTTCATGCGACACATTTTGAATCGTGGTTGCCGTACTGGTAGTAAGGGGATCAGGAGGCTCAGAATTCTGTATCACCGCCTGCGGGAGGCTTTGAGGGGGCTCTTTGGGCTCAGTCAACAACGGACCTGCTGATGCAACCGGTAGCGGAATGCCAGGAATCGGAGGCGCTTCAGAAACACCGCCCCCTTCTGGAATCGATGGGCGTTCAGACAGGCCAAGAGGCTGTCTGCTCTTCATGAGGAGGTTTTCAAGTTTATTGCGCGTCGTCGCACCATTAATTCGACCCACCTCTTCTCCATGCACAAGAAGAACGTAGCAGGGCACTCCAGTCACTCCAAACCGTTTGACAAGATCAGGTTCTTGATCAGCGTCTACATGCCGCACAATCCATCCGGCAGCCGTAATTTCCCCAATAATTGGTGCCATTTGACGACACGGACCACACCACGTAGCGGCAAAATTGAGAAGGATAACATCTCCCTGAGTGGCAGCTTCTAGGGCTGCTTGAGATGTTGCTGCCTGACCATCTGGATCAGCCTGAACCTGGGGAATAGCCATCCAAAAGGCCACACCGACAAGCACACTGTGAACCGCGTGTTGGAAGGTGAACATTCAATGCTCCACGCCGAGGAATAAAACGAGGATGGTGGCGAGAGCCTCCCGGAGCCACAAGATCACTTTTTGAGAATACTCACCGAGTTGGGCTTGCCCTGATGCCCCCATTTCAACATCGTTACCTTAGTTCCTCATTACCGCCTACAATCCGTAGCTATGCCTGATCGCCGTATTCTCGTCACATCCGCCCTGCCCTATGCCAATGGGCACATACACCTCGGACATCTTGTCGAATATATCCAAACCGATATTTTTGTTCGTTTTCAAAAGCTCCGTGGGCATCAGGCAATCTACCTTTGTGCTGACGATACGCATGGCACAGCGATCACGATTCGTGCCAAAGCTGAAGGAAGAAGCGAGCAAGACCTTATAGCTGACATGCGAAAAGCCCACCTTGCAGACTTCAATGGTTTTCAGATTGAATTTGATCATTATGGGTCGACTGACAGTACTGCCAATAAACAGTTATGCAAAACAATCTGGCAGGCTCTTCAAAAACAAGGGCTCATTGTCAATCGTGAGGTTCAGCAACTCTTTGATCCAGAAGCCAACTTGTTTCTCGCAGACCGGTTTGTTCAGGGGTCGTGCCCAAAGTGTGGTGCAGCTGATCAATATGGTGATTCATGTGAGAAATGCGGTGCAACCTATGGACCTGCTGAATTAGTCAATCCTGTAAGTACGCTTTCTGGGACAACTCCAGAAGTTCGCTCAGCAGATCATCTCTTTGTGACAATTGAAAAACTTCATGACTTCCTCAACTCATGGACAACATCCTCAGATGCACTCGACCCACGGATTGCAAACTATCTCACCGGGCATTTCCTAAATGATCCACTACGTGACTGGGATATTTCACGGCCAGCCCCTTATTTTGGTTTCGAAATCCCTGATACCCCTGGTCAGTACTGGTATGTTTGGTTCGATGCTCCAGTTGGCTACATCGCTACGACACAAGAATGGTGTGATGCACATAACGAATCTCTTTCAAGTTGGTGGGGACGAGATCAAAACGACAGTCCAAAAACTGAAATCCATCATTTTATTGGAAAAGATATTACTTACTTTCACACACTCTTCTGGCCAGCCATGCTCGAAGCAGCTGGCCTTGCGCTTCCTAAAAAGGTTCGGATACACGGATTCCTTACTGTCAATGGTCAGAAGATGTCCAAAAGTCGTGGAACGTTCATCATGGCAAGGACGTATCTTGAGCATCTCGATCCAAGTGCACTTCGTTACTATTACGCCAGCAAATTATCTGGTGGTATTGATGACATTGACCTCAATCTCGATGATTTTACTACCAAGGTTAATTCAGACCTGATCGGCAAAGTCGTAAATCTTGCCAGCCGAACAGCTCGATGGCTTCAATCCACTGGTCTCTCAGAAACCTATCCTGACGATGGAGGACTTTTTGACACCGCTGCAAAAGATGCTGTTGAAATTGCAAAAGCCTATGAAAACTGTGACTTTGCTCGCGCCATGCGAGTTATCATGCTCGCTGCTGATCGGGCAAATGCCTATGTTGATGCAGAACAGCCCTGGAAGCTTGCCAAAGACGGTCCGGCGTCCGCTGAAAAACTCCAACAGGTAGCGAGTGTCGCACTCAATCTGTTCCGACAAATAATGGTGTATCTTACCCCTGTTCTTCCAGAAATCTCTCAGAAGGTTGGCACCCTTCTAGGAGGGCCGATCACACAATGGGAAGAATCACAGTGTCCCCTGGTGAATACAACTGTAAGTACATTCCAACCTCTTATGCGTCGTGTAGACCCAAAGCATATTGAATCGATGCTTGAAGTGGTAAAAAAACAATCCGTTACCGCTGACTCCTCACAACCCAGAAACCACAATAAAGGAAGCCAATCTGTGCAAGACACACATTCAGACTCTGGTGAATCTCTCGCTGCAGAACCACTTGCTGCAGAATGTACAATAGACGACTTCTCAAAGGTTGATCTGCGAATTGCCAGAATCATTTCTGCTGAGGACGTTCCAGATGCCCGCAAACTTCTAAAGCTAACAGTGAGCCTTGGAGGAGATACGACACGAACAATTTTCGCGGGTATAAAGGGATTTCATGAACCCTCAAACTTGATCGGCCGGCTTGTTGTAGTGGTTGCAAACCTCGCACCACGAAAAATGAAATTTGGATTAAGTGAAGGCATGATTGTTGCCGGCAGCGGTGCCGGAAACCCAGGTGTCTTCCTGATTTCTCCTGATTCCGGTGCGCTTCCGGGCATGCGTCTTCGCTGATTGACTCACGGTTTCTTGGAACGATATTCCTTGTGGCCTCTCATACTCATTCGCGCCATCGACAGGAGACTGTAGAGATAAAGCTAGGAGTAAACTAGAATACAAGAGCGTTTTCTTTTCTTCTTGAACATGAAACATCTTTGTTCTGGGAGGAGTATCATGAAACAAAGCACTATTGTTTTTCCGACTGACTTTTCTCATGCCAGTGACGCAGTTCTTTTTCATGCAGAGTCACTTGCAAGACAACAGGATGCTGAACTTCTTATTGTCCATGTGGAAGAACCTCCGCTTGCATATGGTGGTGGTGAGTTGTACTACGGCATCCCAGAACCAAGTTCTGAACATATTCTTGAAATGCTTGAGCGAGTACGTCCCTCTGACAAATCTTTGAAATTCACACACCATCTTTTGCTTGGTGACCCTGCTTCTGAGATTGTCCGTATAGCAGCTGAAAAAAAAGCTGATATGATCGTACTTGGTACGCATGGACGAACCGGATTGACCCGAATGCTCATGGGAAGTGTTGCAGAGTCAATTGTTCGACGAGCACCGTGTCCAGTGCTTGTCTACCGGGAAACCAATGAACAAATCGCTGCAAGAAAGCCGTTCTCCTCTCCGTGACTATTCGACCCGTTCTTGCATTGCGAGCCTCGGTACGATCAAAACTGCGAGATCTCTTTGACGGATCTGGTTTCATTGAAGTTGATACACCGATACTATCAACTGAAATACTACCCGAAGCATACATTGATCCAATCTCCATACCGATGAAAGGAACTCGCGAGTCTTCTATATTCTTGCAAACAAGTCCTGAGGCCTTTATGAAGAGGCTCTTGGCAGCAGGCTCTGGCCCTGTTTATCAGTTTGCGAGATCATTTCGTGATGGAGAACGCGGAAGACTCCACGACGTTGAGTTTGTACTTCTTGAGTGGTATGCACCGAAGACAACAATCGATAACACTACTGAATTCCTTGCAAAACTCTGCACGGCAACTGTAGGAACGAAAGGTATCGAGCGAGTTACATGCACAGAAGCCTTTCAGAAGTTCGCTGGTGTTAATCCCTCTACAGCCTCTCTAGATGAACTGCGCCATGCTGGTTCAAAGCTGGAACTTCAGATTCCGGAATCGTATGATCGTACTCCTCAAAACGAGCTGCACTATCAAAATCTCTGGGATCATTGGTTCGAAGCCATTCTGTCTGAAGCAGTACAGCCAAAGCTTGGACTTCAAAAACCAACAATACTCGAGGCCTGGCCTGCCTCTCAGTCCGCTTTTGCACGTCTTGATGACGAAGATTCACGAGTCGCAAAACGATTTGAGTTATTTCTTGATGGAGTTGAACTTGCCAATGGCTGGGAAGAAGAAACACGCCTGGAAATTATTTCTTCTCGTATTCATAGAGCAAACGAAATCCGTTCTGCTGATGGAAGAGATCCACTGCCACAACCACTTCACTTTCTGAATGCACACAATGGAACCATGCCGCACGGAGTAGGGGTAGCACTTGGGTTTGACCGTCTCGTGATGCTCACAGCTCAAGCGAACTCAATTGACTCAGTCGTACCATTTCCGTCTGCATATCGCTAAGTAGAGACTAGTTGTACATTCACAACCATCCATCTTTCGACCAGCCCATCTTGCCGAACTATCTTTGAATGCGATAGCTCGACGACTAGCTCTATTCGTTGAGAACCGCACGGCTCCATGAGAACCGACACAAACCACCTACTTGGATCCGATACCCCTTTGTCCGTAATCTGAATACGTGGATTCACAAGAGCATCACAGTCAGACAATCGATCCACCAAATCATTGACAGGATGATCATCGAGGAAACTCATTTCTCGGGCATCATCAACACGACCCTCGCGAACAGCTGTAATCCATAAGCGCGTCGCTTCCTCGGCCCGAGATGCCAAAACACTTCTCATAACAAATGAGTACGACATTGCCTGAGCACCAAATCCAACAGACAACGCAAGACCACACAGGGCCGCCGTCCTACCAATTTTTTGAGCACCCCTTCGACTCACATCGCTCAGTCCAAGACTTGCAACACCAATACCCAGAAAAGGAACGAACCAGAAAAATGGGCTCACTAATGCACCCGCAGAAAAAAACCCTGCAACCAGTGCAGCAACAGCTAAACCACTGACTGGCTGATATTCATCTTTTTCTTTTTCATTACTGGTTAAGGCTTCGCCCATAGTGAACCCTCTGACTCAAGTTTTTTTCGACGATCTGCATACCTTAAGATAAAATCAGCGTCTTTATCAAAAACATTTGACTCATTGTCACCTGGTCGGGAAAAAGGTCGGCCCTCACGAGTTGCCCTTCGGACGAACTGGAGCCATTTTCTATCAGGGGCCAAACCACCAAACATACGATGAGTCGGGTTTGGTTGAATACTATCTCGTGGAACCGGAGCCATATGAAGCGTTGTGGCAGCAAAACATATAAAGATCCAGCCCACCATCAACCCCATGACTGGCCCACCAATACGATCAACCCACAAGGGAAACTTCACGCGCGTTCGTGACACTCGAATCGTGACTTCCGTAGTGATAGTCAACAAGAGAGCAAACAAAATCCACACACAGAAAAAATCTACGACGTAACCTGCTCCGGGAATGGCATCTTGAATAAGTCCTGCTGGCCACTCATACCAGGCTGTTGCAAGCGTCGCCGAAAATAGAACATTAATGGTTGCCACCATTGCTGACCACAGACCCTCTCGGTAAAAGAGACCGGCACAAATTCCCATGAGAAGCAGGAGTACAATGCTAATCACTTTTGTTTTCCTCCAGACACCGTTTGTTTTGCACGAACTGGGGACAGCACCCGCTGCAACTCTTCTAAAGACGTGACTCCTTCTATCACCTTCGCTACACCAGATTCACGAAGGCTTTTCATTCCATCGTGGATGGCAGCCTGACGAATCTTCTGCAAATCTGCTTTTGACGAAAGGTATTTCCTCAACGTTGGCCCTGAGGAGAACTCAAAAATCGCAGTCCGCCCCATATAGCCTAAGCCTCCACATATGCGGCACCCATGCTGAGAAGCACGATACAGCTGGGGCACCTCTTCAGGACTTTTCTTCAGCTTCACAAGAAGCTCACGAGGAGGCTGGAACGCGATTTTACAACGCGGGCACAACCTTCTTACAAGTCGCTGAGAAAGAGATCCAAGAAGACTCTTCCCTAATTGATCAAGAGGCACCCGGCAGGACTGAACTTTTGTAATGGCATCAATCGAATCTGAAGCAGTGAGACTAATAACAACAAACTTCTCTTCATGCTCAGCAACTCGTACCAGCTCAGCGACCAAGGCAGGATCACGGAGGTCACGCGCGAGGACTCCAGCTGGATAGTCAAGCAATGCTTTTTCTAATACTTCCATTGCTGACTGCCCTTGCTTTGTATCGTATCGGACAGGCTTCACATTTTGGATCTCAGCAGCCGGAGCAGCGGTATCCTCGAGTGAAATGAAGTCGCGCATAAGACGGTCGGCGGTATTGATTGCAATATCGAATGAGGTGGTCAGCCCCGATCCATGCGGAGATGAAACAATGAGTAGGCCTTTTGAGAGTTCAAGAATTTTTGTGAAATTCTCAACAAGTTCAGGGCCCATGCCCAAATCTGCACATGTTGCTATGGATGGTGGTTTATTCTGGATGTCAACAATGACTTGCTCGCCAGTCTTAATGGTTTGAACAACAAGCTTGCATTGCCGGGACTTCCCATCAACATCGATGACAAACCCACCACGCTGACGACCCTTCGCTCTAGGATCAACACCCGCTGCAGCCTTGAGTACAACCAAAATGGCATCACCATCAGAGCGAGAAAAGGGCTGCACATCAGCCCACTGCTCTGGCTCTCGCTTGGAGCCAGCTGATGTCATGACCCGCGGCTTGACCCAAACACCATCTACATGGTGACGCACATGTACAGCACTCGCAGCAATATCAAAACGAACCTTATCAGCTCGCACCAAAACTGCCGACTGCATGGCGGTACACGCATCCAAATAGCCCGCAGCAGCCTTGAGCTTTTTCATCATTGATGGATCTGATTCTGCTGCATCGGCAGACATCCCTACAACAACGGTGGGCAGTAGGTCATCGCCTCCTTCTTCCATGGTATCGATCTCTACACCCAAATGTTCTAACAGTGGTGCTAACACACGCTTGGTGTGACCAACCGTGAGAACTTTTTCCGATTTTGGCACTTTTGGATTACGGATCAGAACATAGACAAACTGCGGTAGAAGCCATGCCGCTGCCGTGAGCAGAAGAGAAGCCCAGGCCCACGGCACCCACCATGCTGCAATAGCCACAGGCACAAACAAGAACGCTGCCAGCGGCCCCCAAAGATTGGGAGCATACCCGCGACTGACACTATCTCGAGACAGCCAATCCGTCGTAAATACCCAACCAAGTGCTATCAGCCACCAACAAAAAACCAAAAGAAGACTGAGCCCTCCACCAGCCCCACGAGAAATCCACTCGGGTGACGCTGCAGGCCACTCCTCAGCTACGACAGGTGAGACAGAAAATGACAGGACAATGCAGACACAACGCTGCAGTAGCAACCACCATCTTCGAATGCCATCATCCATCAAGTGACCCCGATGCCCTTGAGCAACATCGTCAGAGCTTCTTTGTTTGGAGCAATCTCCATCGCATCATTCCTATCAATCAACTGTTGATCGATAAGATTTTTTAAGCTCTGTGTAAAATCTTGCATGCCATCACGATGCGACTTCTTAATATGATCCGCTAATAAATGATCCTCTTCTTCAAGAACATACTTTCGAACAAGACCATCAAAAAACATCAACTCGACAACAGGCACTCGGCTCACATCAGGCCGAATTGATTTGAGTAGTTTTTGAGCAACGATTCCCTTCATATTGAACGCAATCGCACTACGAATTGCAGCATGCTCTTCCTGTGGAAAGAGGTCTAAAATACGAGTGATGGTACTTGGGGCTGTTGCGGCGTGAATCGTACCAAATACCAAATGCCCTGTCTCAGCTGCATGAATGGCAGTCTTGAACGTCTCCACATCTCGCAACTCACCAACCAAAATAATGTCTGGGTCTTCACGAACCGCATGCTTCATGCCAATCTCAAAATTCTTGACATCCACACCAATCTCTCGCTGATTGATCAAACATTTATCTTCTGTAAAAACAAATTCAATAGGATCCTCAAGCGTCAGAATGTGCTTGCGATAATGACGATTCACATAATTGAGCATCGAACCAATCGTGGTACTTTTACCTGATCCTGTCACTCCTGCTAGCAACACCATGCCCTGATCCAATTTGCAAAGCTTCTCAATAGATGGTGGAAGAAAAAGTTTTTCGAAGTCAGGAATACTGTCATTGACTTTCCGTGCAACAAGCCCCATTGATCCTTGTTGTGTCAACAAATTAACACGAAAACGCCATTTCTTTCCATCAGCCATACAGGCATAGGCAAAGTCTGCTCCACCATCTTCAGCAAAAATCCGCTTTTGTCTTTCATCAAGAAGGGGCATACACAACCGCTTCATGTGTTCTGCATCAATTGGTGGAAATTTCAGCTTAGTCAGCGCTCCTTTGACTCGCATGATTGGAGGCTGTCCAACCTTGAGGTGGAGGTCACTCCCGTCGAGCTTTACGAGACCTTCGAACAATCGATTGATTTCCAGGCTGTCAGAGCCTGACTTACCAGCCGGAAGTTCCGCAGGCTCGGAGGTGGTTTGCTTTGCAGAGATTGAAGGTTCAGTAGTAGACATTGGATTAAGTGGGACGCACAGGGATCCCACGGGCTTGAAAAAGGTTCTTGACTTCCCGAATAGTACACTGTCCAAAGTGAAAGATTCCAGCGGCAAGCGCCGCATCCGCTCCTCCGAACTCGATTGCATCAGCCAAGTCGGCAGGAGAACCTGCTCCACCGCTTGCAACAACGGGAATTCCAACCGCCTGACTCACAGCAGATGTGATCTCCAAATCATACCCATCGCGGGTACCATCTCGATCCATGCATGTGAGTACAATCTCGCCAGCGCCCAGCTTTTCTACTTCCTGAGCCCAGGAAACTGCCTCTAATCCAGTGGGAACCCGACCGCCATTTACAAATACCTCCCAAATCTCTTGCCCGTCACGCGTCACCCGTTTGGGGTCAATATTGACGACTGTCGCACAACTTCCCAATCGATCTGCAACAGCTGAAACAAGGTGTGGATGACGAACCGCTGATGAATTGATGCTCACCTTTTCAGCACCGGCGTGTATGAGTTGCACTGCATCTTCAAGGGAACGAATTCCCCCTCCGACAGTAAAGGGCATAAAAATTGTGTCAGCAACCTGACGAACCATTTCAAGCATAATGGCCCTGCCTTCATGACTTGCTGTGATGTCAAGAAACACTAATTCATCTGCTCCCTCGGCCTCATATCGAGCAGCAACTGCAACCGGATCACCAGCATCTACAAGCTCAAGAAACTTCGTTCCCTTTACAACACGACCCTTTTCAACATCTAAACAAGGGATGATTCGTTTGCCCAGCATTAGTTTCTCCCGCCAAGTATTCCCTCACTTGGACTTGATGCGTTCGCATACATTCGACGTGGCATCCGTCCGGCCAAAAATGCCTCTCGTCCCGCATGGCAGGCAGCCTTCATCGCATGAGCCATTCTGACTGGATCCGAAGCATAAGCGATAGCTGTATTGAGCAAGACTCCATCCACCCCCAGTTCCATTGCTTGTGCTACGTCACTGGCCGTTCCAACGCCCGCGTCAACAATGACAGGATAGTCAGGATCCCCATCCTTAAGATACTCCATGCAAATACGGAGGTTATTAGCATTGAGAATCCCTTGACCTGAGCCAATCGGACTACCAGCTGGCATTACACTTGCTGCTCCCAAATCCTTAAGCCGTTTGGCCACAACAGGATCATCACTGCTGTAAACAAGTACTGAAAAACCGTCGTCAACTAGCCTAGCAGTAGCATCAAGAGTACCGACGGGATCTGGCAAAAGTGTTTTTTTGTCACCAAGAACCTCTAACTTCACCCACTCAGATCCTGGGTTTCCAAGGTCGCGCAAAAGCTCCCTCCCAAGCCGAGCCACTCGAACTGCGTCATCAGCTGAAAAACATCCTGCGGTATTGGGCAGAAGGGTATAGCGTTGGGAGTCCAGATGATCAAGGATGTTTTCCCCAGATTCATTTAGAAGCCGTTCTCGTCGCACGGCTACAGTCACACAGTCTGTACCAGAAGCCTCAAGGCAGCATGCCATGCTGGCATACGTAGAATATTTCCCGGTACCCACAACGAGCCGACTCTTGAGCTCGATCGAACCAATACGAAAGGCGATATTGTCGGAGGACCTTACAGAGACTGTCATAAGCAAAAAATGAACTTCATGCGCTAAGTTTGATTCCTGTTACCCACCACCTACAAGCGTAACAATCTCCAGACGATCACCATCAGACAGCGTGCACTGGCTAAGTGCAGCTCGCCGAATCACGTGCTCGTTAACTTCAACCGCAATCGGACGTTGCTCAAAACCCAAATCCCGAACAATATCCAATGCCGTTACTCCATCAGAAAACTGACGTGGAAGTCCATTCACAAGAAGATCAAGGATCTTGGTTGCGTGAGGATCAGTAGAATTCTCAGGTGTTTTCATTACTGCGCTGCACCCCGAGGCCGTGCAACGTCCAGGGGAACAAGTTCACTTGCGACTGGCTTTGAAGCATTTCCCTGCTGAGGAGACCAGGGAATACCGTACGCCGCAGTTGTTCCCGTTGTACAATCGGTGACATACACCACTGATGGAGCCATCTGTCGGCGGCCAAGCCGGGGATTTGGCCGAAGCTCTGCCTGACCAGCCACGAGCAAAAACTTTGGGTTTTTGGCCTGACCAGCCTGAAATCCTAGGTCATTGAGAACATTCCACTTGTAAGAGGTGAGGAACGTTCCAGAAGCGGCATTGAGAACACCCCCGGTTAGGTCACCCGTAAGAAAATCAAGAATAAAGATTCCTTCAATACCATTTGCTGCATCAATGGGAGCTGTGCAGATAGCAAACGTCTCGTCAGACTGAGCCGTGATTGCAAAGGCCGTTGGAGGAGCGTGCCGTGTTGTCAAACACCATCCAATAATTGCACCGATTCCAAGGAATATGAGTGCAATAGCCCATGTCCGAAAAAAATCTTTCATAAAAGAATGTCTCCTCTCACTGTATCAGCTTCCTGCTTTTCTACTTTTTTGGTGCTTCAGTAGGAATCATCGAAAAACGAAACTTTCCGAGTGCGTGTGTTCCGTCTTGGTATTGTTGATCAATGGTGATTGTTAAAGGTGCCTCTGGCAACACCTTGACGTCACCTGCAATGTCAAAGATAGCATGGTGCGCCTTGCCAGTGCCCCCTGCAATCGCCCACCCTGATTCAGGATTATCATCAAGCGCACCTGCTACAGCATAGTTGGCTTGCTCAAAGTCTGCTTTTGCACCTGAGAATTTTATCTTCGTTGGAGTCTCAGGCTTTCCCGGAGCACCAAACGACACACTCAATGTACTGATTACAAAATTTCCTCCACCAGAGGAACGACCTGGTCCCTGTCCAGGAAGACTTGGATCAGGCAGAACATCCAGCCGTATCGCTCGAGGATTGACTCCCTTTGGAACACTCGCCTTCATGGTGTAGGTATCTTTCGCCAAGGTACCAGAAACCATTATTGTCCCATCTTTATCGATGACTCCCTTCGCTCCAGCCTTGCTTGTAAACGCTGTAGGAACAAGTGCAATCGATGTAGACTGAACTTCCGCTACTGGCTTCGGCTTTGGTGCTGGAGGAGGCGGTGGTGCCAACAGCTTGACAGCAGGTACAGCAATAAGCTTGCCTCCCTTATGGGTGCCGACAAACAGTCTTTTAGCATCAGGCGAAAAAGAAACACACCAAATGCTCGATTTTTCATTCGCAGGCCCTTCCTGCTCGCCTCCACTCTTCACATCCCAAAGTTTTGTTTCTCCGTTTAGGCTCCCCGATACCAAACGTGCATTATCTGAAGAGAACGCGATGCTTGTGACCCAATCCTTATGCCCCTTCAGCGTAGCTCGCGCCTTCTTGTCAGACATGTTCCAGAGTTTTATAGACCGATCAGCAGAAGCAGAAGCAAGTGTCGTGTTATCTGGAGAAAAAGCGACTGCCCAAATGGTGTCCTCATGACCTGCAAGTTTTCCCTTTTCTGCTCCGCTTGCTGCATCCCACAGTTTGACGATTTTATCCCCTCCTCCAGATGCTAAGACCGTACCATCTGGAGAGAACTCGATAGCAGTGACGGGGCCCTCATGAGCTTTGATTGTCTTTATTTCTGCACCATCCGCCGTATTCCACACAATGACTGTGCCATCTTCACCGGCTGTCGCAAGCTTTGTGCCATCCGGTGAAAAATCAAGGGATCGGACCCACCCCTTGTGTTTCTTGAGATCATTTTTGAGTTTTCTATTCGGAAAATCCCACAGCTTCACCAGCCCATCATATCCGGCTGTTGCAGCAAGCTTGCCATCATTTGAAACTTTGACTGCCCAGACCGCAGTTGGGTGACCTGCCAAATCGCCAATACGAGAACCATCAGCCTTCCAGACAACAACATCACCAGGCCGATAGAGCAGGCTTTCGCCACCTGCAGTAACCAGTGACGTTCCATCAGTTGTAAAATCAGCCGCTATAACCCAGCGATTAAAACCATCTATTTTTGTCGACTTGGCAGGAGGATCAGCTGACCATGCAATAGAACCCAATGAAAGGCACAGTGCACTCAAAGAAAAAATATACATTCGCATGACAAAAACCTTTGAAGGACTCACGTTTGGAAGGAATTGTTTCGGTTTGAATTGGGATCGAGGTAGTATAGTTCCGAGAGCCATGGTACGCGATTGTCAAAAGAATAGGGGGAACTAGGTGCAAAAAGTAACGAAAAAAAAGGCTGTTCTTATTGCTAGCGGAGATCTTCGGGAAGAAGCAAATCGTGTATGCTGGCCTGCCCAGAAGGCTCTTGAATCATCGCTACAGGATGCGTTTTCCTCATTGGGTTGGCAACTTACTCGGGCACATCGAGCCTCTCGCTCTCGAAAACATGGATTTATTGCAAGTGCCCGTGAAGGAATTGATGTCTTCCACAGTATCGACCCTGCAGCACCACTCATTGTTGCTGAAGCAGTGTGGCAGTATTCCAACCATGTACTTCCTGGCCTGACCACTCACCAAGGTCCTATTCTGACCGTTGCCAATTGGTCCGGACAATGGCCCGGACTTGTCGGCATGCTCAATCTCAATGGATCACTCACAAAAGCAGGAGTGCCATATGAAACGGTATGGGCCGACAACTTCTCTGACCACGTTTTTCTCCAGCGTCTCAAGTCCTGGCTCAAACGAAAAAAAATTGATCACGATACAAGCCATACTCAAAGTGCTGATGCCGTTCGCATTCCCACAAAGGTTCAATCACTCGGAAAATCAATCGCTGATGACCTGATCAAGAGAAAAGCATTAATGGGAGTCTTTGATGAAGGTTGCATGGGGATGTTTAACGCGGTCATTCCAGATAATCTCTTGCATGCCACTGGAGTATTTAAGGAGCGTCTGAGCCAGAGTGCCCTCTATCACGAGACCATGCAAATCAGTCAGTCAGAGGCTCGTGCCGTTTTTCGTTGGCTTGAACGGGCTGGCATGCATTTTCACTTTGGACGGAATGAAAAAGATTCACTCACACGCGATCAGGTGTTAATGCAATGCAAAATGTATATTGCCACTCTTCGAATTGCTGATCGCTTTGGCTGTGATTGTGTTGGTATTCAGTATCAACAGGGTCTCAAGGATTTGCTGCCCGCAAGCGATCTTGTTGAGGGAATGCTGAACAACAGCAAAAGGCCTCCTGTGACAGCTAGCCATTCTTCAAGAATTCTCTGGCGAGGAAAACCACTGATTCACTTCAATGAGGTTGATGAATGTGCTGGACTTGATGGATTATTGACACAACGGGTTCACGAAGCACTCGGCGAACCCGTTGAAAATACTCTTCATGACATCCGCTGGGGTGATTGGGACCAATCCGGTACCACAAACGAATGGGTCTGGGTGTTCGAAATTTCAGGTGCAGCACCGCCAGCTCATTTCTCGGGAGGATGGAAGAGCGCTCACGGCTACCGACAACCACCCATGTATTTTAGACTTGGAGGAAGCACGCTGGCAGGAGTCAGCAAGCCCGGCGAAGTTGTTTGGAGCCGAATCTGGATAGATGGTTCATCGGGATGTGGAAAACTCATGATGGATATTGGAAGAGCTGCTGCAATTCAACTTCCTTCAGAAGAGACGCAACGGCGCCTGGATGCAACCACCAAACAATGGCCCATCATGCATGCTGTTACCTATGGCGTTTCCCGAGATCAAATGATGGCCCGCCACCAAGCCAATCACGTGCAGGTTGTATATGCAAAGAATGCTCTAGCAGCTGATCGGGCAGCACTTGCAAAAGCTGCTACTGCTCGGGCTTTGGGGATCAATGTTACTTTCTGCGGCACACGAAAAAATGGTCGTGCGTGGAATTAACCGGAATGCAAGTTCACAAAAACCTGTTACCCAACAGAGAGCATTCGCTCAAGTGCAACAACGGACCACTTCGCGGTCTCATCATCAACGCGAATAGTATTGACTGGCTTACCAACCTCTAAATGTTCAAGGCTCCAACAGAGATGCGCTAGATCGATGCGGTACATGGTGGCACACATGCAAACAACTGGGGACAGAAAACGGATAGTTTGTTCTGGGTAGCTATGCTCAAGTCGCTTGACTAAGTGAAGTTCAGTACCAATGCCCCACTTTGTTCCTGCAGCGGCTTCTTGAACTTTGTCTATGATGAAACTCGTGGACCCAGCGAGATCTGACCTATCGACGACTTCCATTGAACACTCTGGATGCACAAGGATCTTGACGCCTGGAAGAGCCTTACGCATCGCAGTAACGTGCTCCGACTTGAACATTGCATGGACACTGCAATGACCTTGCCAGAGGATCACTTTACTCTTCTTAAGCTGCTCGACGGTATTGCCTCCAAACGTGGGATCATGAGGATTCCAGACACACATCTCCTCAAGTGGTACACCCATTTTTCTTGCTGTGTTTCTCCCAAGATGCTGATCGGGGAAGAAGAGAACCCGTCGCGATCTCTTGAAGGCCCACTCAAGTACAGCTTGAGCGTTACTCGATGTACAAACGATACCTCCATGCTGGCCACAGAACGCCTTCAGGCTCGCTGCTGAATTGATATAGGTCACCGGTGTGATATCTGATGTTTCAACAACTGCGTCAAGATCCTCCCATGCATTTTCAACCTGTTCGATATCGGCCATATCAGCCATGGAACAACCTGCGGCCATATCAGGAAGGACCACTGACACTCGTTTCCCACCACGCGCAGCAACTTTTTGAGGCTGATTCACAAGAATATCAGCTGTCTCGGCCATGAAATGAACACCACAAAAGACAATCGCTTCACAGCCCTCTCGTTCGGCAGCTGCTTTCGAAAGTTGATAACTGTCACCTTTCAGGTCTGCATGACTGATCACACCGTCTTGCTGATAGTGGTGTCCGAGCACCATCAATCGAGAGCCCATTCGTTGTCGTACTGCCTCAACTCGCTCCTCGAGCACAGCGTCATCGAGACCTCGATACACCGGAAACGGGCTTGCCAAAGCGACCTCATCGATAAGTTCTGACATAATAATTAACTCCCTAATTATTAATACTATATCGCCGTCCCCTGCACTATCTGGTAAAGACGCTATACTGCTGTCTCAAGCGGCAAGTGATTGCCGGAAAAAAGGTATGGCTGAAAGGGCTGACATGGCAAAGAAGGCAGCAAAAAAAACGGCAAAAAAAGCCGCAAAGAAGGCAACAAAGAAGACCGCAAAGAAGGCAGCAAAAAAGGCGGCAAAAAAGAAAGCTGCCAAGAAAAAGGCTGCAAAAAAGGCGGCGAAAGTGCCAAAGGCAAAAAAAGCCAAGAAAAAGGCAACCCGAAAGAAGGCAGCAAAAGAAGCCCGAATGAAAGCCTATTGGGGGATCTTTACTCCATCCATGAAGCGAGTTGCCATGTTTGAATATGCCGACAAACGGGCAGCCGACAAGAAGGCAAAAGATCTGTCCTCGTCAGGACGCTCACAACATTTTATTCAGTTGGTAAAAGAACCAATTGAATAGTGGCTAAGCCCATGGACTTTTCCAATCACCCCATGCTGACAGATATCTGTTCAGTCCGGTGTGCGCCTTTGAATTTTCCTCAATCCAAGATCTTGCTCCTTCAATCAGCTCATGCTCTTGTTTGATATTTATTTCACCAACAAGAACCCGAGATCTTAAGAAGACAAAATACGTGTCCAACACGTCCGCACGACAATAATCATGAATATCGTTTGCCCGTCCTGCATCCCAGAGATCCTGAACCATATGACCAGATACATCCATTTTACCAGGCTTCCCGATGAGGTTTGCTGCAAGTGACAATCCCCCATTGAAGCGAGATGCACCATTATTTGTCAGCCACTCGTGCAAGTCAAAATGTGCAGACATGTTATAGCGATAGCGGGGTTGATCAAAATTTCGGCGATGCTCTGCAAACCATTCTGGGATTTGAATACCAAATCGAAATGCAGCCAATTCAAGCAACGGCATATCAAAACCACGACCATTAAAACTGACAAGTTGTGGCTTGTTATATCGACGCCATCCTTCCCAAAACCCACGTACAATCTCATGTGGACGTGATTCCTTTTCATCAAGCGCAACAAGATCCATCAGTTGGTAGGTTGATGAAACTTTGGCGACGACTAGTGACACGGGCAACTGATATGTATAGGGGATAAAGTCCTTCCCATTCTCCACAAGAAGCTCTTCACGATACTTTTTGACAGCTGCCTGAGAATCCAGCTTCTCACCTGGGTATCGTAATCGTGAAATTAATTCTCCGTCTGCAACACTTTCAATATCAAAGACAAGACTCGCCGTATCATTTTTTGCCATGAGTATTTAGAGAATACGATGGAGCATGGTTTCTCATCAGTTTTTCCATCTGAGAAAACACTTCTCCATCAACCTACTTCTCATCCTTCTCCACTTTGTTAAGAAAATTTCATTGCCCTACGAATGAATGTCAGACAGGCAATCACGTACCGCCTGCATTACTCGAAGCAGCAACCTGTTTGATACATATCAGTGTCGTCGACGTGATGCGATTGCCTATTGAGTGTGATATTCATGATTATTGGATTTGATCGAGAGGAACTGGCGATCGCTGTTTGTCAGATTCAACCACGGCTGAGAGCACCCTCTGAACCTCATACGCATCGGCAAAGTCAGCAAGGGGCACCACCGGCTCACCGCCGCCGATCACAGTCAGCATGTCGGCGGCCTGATTAATAAAGCTATGTTCGTATCCAAGAATATGT
>JBDOMS010000250.1:0-6995 GCA_039831735.1 Pirellulales bacterium | reverse complement strand
ATGTTTATTTTTATTTGAGCACCACTTAATGAATCGGGCGTTTCTGTGTTGCGTAACTGTGCTAAGTGCTGAGGTGCAGCCGCAAATAATAGATTTTTTGCGGTATACCGTTTCCCTGCTGTTGTCTTCACAGCCACACCGTTGGAACCACTTTCCAATTGATCGACCTTGGATCGTAGTCGAATATCTACGCCACTCTTTCGTGCGATTCGGTGAAGTTCATGAATAAGCATGCCCATGCCTCCTCGAGGGACTCGCCACTCACCCGTGCCGTTTCCAATGATGTGATATAGAAAACAGCGATTGGCTTGCATGTTTCCTGCTGAAACAAAGGTTCCAATCAGAGCGTCGGTGAGGGCAACACCACGTACAAGGTCATCAGAAAATCGATTGCAAATGAATTCATTGATTGGGTTTTCAATGAGATGCTCCCATGTTTTTGGGAGCCCTATCTCTGACTTGAGTGCTGAGGCGGTACGAAGAGGTTGGAGCATCGTCGGGGCGAACCGCTTTGCAAACGCAGAGTTTTCTTGAGAAAAAGTTTGCCAGGCATGAGCGTCATGTTTCCTGCCGGTTAGTCGAGAAAAGCTTTTTGCTGTTGTGGGGCCCCAGTCACTGTGAATAAGCAGTCCATCGTGTCGACCCTCTCGATGGTAGGGAGTGCACGAAGCAAAGGATCGACGCAATGTACAGAAATTGATTCCGAGATCAGCAATAATCTGATTTGGTAGAAGTGAAACAAGATACGAATATCGTGAGAGATGGGCATCGTAATCAGGAAAAGTCTTGGCACTTGTGGTGGCGCCGCCTAGAGCGTCCTGGCTCTCAAGCAATAACACTTTCTTTTTTGATTTTGCCAGGTAGCAAGCCGCAACTAGCCCGTTGTGTCCTCCTCCAACAACAATGGCGTCATACATGTCGTTTGGCATGATGTATGGATGCAATTCTGTGCGAGGTTCTGAAGTGCTGCTCAAACATTCAAAGCCTCATCGGTGCTCTCGGGGGTTTTTTATGTACAAAGTATGTCTTTGACAATTTCACCATGAACGTCGGTAAGGCGATAGTGTCGACCTTGATAGCGGAAGGTGAGCCGAGTGTGGTCAATGCCACATAGATGAAGCATCGTGGCTTGCATATCGTGAACATGAACAGGATTCTTTGTAATGTTCCAGCCAAAGTCATCAGTCTCTCCGTAGACGGTGCCAGGTTTCACCCCACCGCCTGCCATCCACCACGAGTAGGCTTTTCCAAAGTGGTCACGACCCGTTGGCTTCTCGGACTTGCCCTGACCAAACGGCGTGCGTCCGAACTCACCTCCCCAGACAACAAGAGTGTCTTCCAGCATGCCTCGTTCTTTCAGGTCACGGACCAGTGCTGCTGAAGGAGCATCGGTGTCTTTGCATTGTTGTTCTAATTGTGTGAATAAATTGCGATGTTGATCCCAACCGGAGTGCATCAATTGAACAAAACGCACACCACGTTCAAGTAATCGACGTGCGATCAAACAGTTGTTTGCATACGTTCCCTTTACTAATGCATCAGGACCATATCGATTGATCGTTGTCTGTGTCTCCCTTGAGAAATCAACCAGGTCGGGCACACTGGATTGCATGCGAAATGCCATTTCGTATTGTGCTATACGTGTATCAATTTCAGGGTCTTCATAGCGTTCTCGATGCGACGTATTCATTGCGGCGATGTCATTCAGCAGCATGCGACGTGCCTCTCGACTAACCCCCGGCGGATTGCTCAGGTAAGGGACAAGGTCACCGGTGTTGCGAAACTTGACACCTTGAAAGCGACTTGGCAGGAAGCCACTCCCCCAATAGTAATCGAAAAAAAGTTGTCCACATGTTCGACCTTTGTCGCTAGAGGTCATGACGACAAAGGTTGGCAGATTGTCTGTTTCGCTTCCGAGCCCATATGACAGCCAGGCTCCCATGCTTGGTCGTCCGGGCACCTGCGAACCAGTTGTGAACAAGGTCACACCCGGTGCATGGTTGACGGCCTCGGTATGCATACTTCGAACCACGCATGCATCGTCTGCAAGTGATCCCAGGTTGGGCAGCATCTCTGACATTTTTGTGCCACATTCGCCATAGGTTGAATACGGTTTGATTGCTGGAACGCATGGCCATTTTGCATAGCTGGCCGACATCGTTGAGAGCCGAGTTGAACCGCGAATGCTGTCTGGGATATCTTGTCCCACCATTTTCTGTAACGTGGGCTTTTCATCAAATAAATCGACATGAGATGGACCTCCTCCTTGCCAGAAGAGGACCACTCGCTTTGCCTTTGGTGCGTGATGAGGCAGGCCAGGCAACGGAAGAGTTCCAACGTTTTCTGATGCGGATGCCGTTGAATCACGTCCAATGAGTGAAGCAAGTGCTGCCAGCCCGATGCTACCAGTTTGTTGTGTAAGAAAATGACGACGCGTATGACGGACGAACGTCTGAAATTCAGATTCATGATGCATTGACATGGTGATTCCTGGTTGCGT
Source organism: Pirellulales bacterium (assembly GCA_039831735.1). Lineage (GTDB taxonomy): Bacteria > Planctomycetota > Planctomycetia > Pirellulales > UBA1268 > CACORA01. The sequence goes on along the minus strand of JBDOMS010000250.1, from coordinate 4,495 downwards.
GAAGGGAACCTTCACTCAAAACGCCTGCAACTATAAAGCTATTCTCGTGTGAGGGCCTCGTCGAGATTCATTATTCCTAAACAGACCGCAGCCATCGCCGCGTGCTCGAGTATGTTGAGAGATTCATCACGTGGTGCATTGCCGATGCTGATGAACACTTTGGCGGCTTCCGGATCAGGACGATAAAGGTCCAGTTGATGCCTAAACGCTCGCTGCATTATTTCTAGGTCATTAGGCGTTGGCAACCGACAAACGACACGGCGAAAGGCATCAGTCAGTTGTGCGTCAAGTGATTGATGTCTCTTCAGGCAATGCTCAGCCAGCACGCGCGCTGCCTCGACCCATGTCGGATCATTGAGTGTTGTCAGGGCATGAAGCGGGGTGCTGGTAATCGATTGCCTCACACGGCACGCCTGACGATTGGATGCGTCAAACATATTTGTAGGGCCCACCGTCCGTCGCCAGAATGTGTAGAGACTGCGGCGATAGAGCTCCTCACCCGCAGATGCGGGATAAGAGAAATCACGTTCTTTAGTTATTGCCAGGCTTTCCCATACTTCGTCAGGTTGATAAGGATAGACTGGCTTGCCACCGATGCGACGTACAAGCAAACCGGATGATTGAAGGGCCCAATCCCGCAGAATGGGGGCAGGCATCCTGAATCGACTAGCACGGGCAAACAGACGATTTTCTTGATCTCGTTCGCGTAGAACCTTGGGTGTCTTGCTTGATTGACGATATGTTGCACTGGTTACAATCAATCGATGCATAGATTTCATGCTCCAACCATTTTCCCGAAACTCGACTGCGAGCCAGTCGAGAAGATCTTTGTGACGAGGGTATTCACTCTGCACACCAAGATCCTCGGCTGTCTTCACGAGTCCGATGCCAAAAAAATATTGCCACATTCGATTTACTTGAACTCGTGAGGTCAGAGGATTCTCGGGCATCAGCAGCCACTCAGCCAGACCAAGTCGGTTGCGTGGCATCTCGTCGGTCATTGGCATAAATACTGCTGGCGTGCCTGATGTGACTTCATCACCAGGATCCATGTAGTTACCACGATTGAGAATATGTGTTTTTCGCGTTGATGCATCAGACATAATCATGACGCGTGGCAACGTGTTCTCAAAAGATGTTCGATCTTTTTTTTGATTTTTTACCTTATGTACTAATGCCGTAACATCAGATGGAGCTGCATGATCCAGAAAATAGTCATGGGCCTTGGCCTGCTGTGCAGCGGTTCGTACAGAAGTGTCGATTTTCAAAACAGCCAGCACATCGTCAGGAATGACCTTCATGTTTGGCCTAAAATAAAAACCAGCCGAGCCAGAAGCATTGATGATTTTTATGAGGAGGCGATTATTGCCTTTATCGAGCGGCAAATTCACAAACAGTTGATCCGCTGCCGCAGCGCGTTTTGCTCGTTCCTCCTTAATAAACTTGTTATTGAGCCAAACTCGAATTCCATCATCGCTTCCCAAAGAGACATTGAGATGAACAGGACGATCTGAAGTAACCTCACGAAACAGGTATATCGTTTCGTTATTCGCAGCGTCCCAGTTATGCACCACGCCATCGTTCCATTCGGCTTGAGCCTGCCATGTGCGTTTTCCTTCATCGAAGGATGCATGAAGATCGACGCCATTCTCTGGCCCAAATGGTTCATCAAACGCGGCATCGTACGATGGAGATGCAAATCCGTTGATGGAATGCCACGTGGTCCACTGCAGAGTGGGTTGTGAACCTTCAACTATTTTCGTCTCCCAGGCTTTCATTGCAGCCTTGAAGGCTGATGATGCGAGTCGCTCCTGCACTACTTTTTCAGTTTGAGTGATGAGGGTATCGAATGCATCGAGTCGCTGCTGCTGATCGTCGTTTGGTGCAAACACCCAGGGGTTGTCTAGTCGATAAATACCAAAACGATTCTTTGGTACGCCAGCCTCTGGAACGTTGTTAAAGAAAGCAAAGAATCCATAGTAGTCTGTCATGGTGAGTGGATCGTACTTGTGGTCGTGGCACTGCGCACAGGCCATCGTAAGCCCTAACCAAACGGTTGACGTGACATCAACACGATCGAAGAGAATGACATTGCGTTGTTCTTCAGCGATTGCACCACCTTCACCGTTCAGCATGTGATTACGATTGAATGCGGAAGCAATCTTCTGATCGAGTGTGGCATCAGGCAAAAGATCTCCCGCAAGTTGTTGTGTGGTGAACGTATCAAATGGCATATCATCGTTGAGAGCCTGCACAACCCAATCACGCCAGACATACTGATAGGTGTCGCCGTCCTGCTGAAAGCCATTGCTATCTGCATAGCGTGCAGCATCCAGCCATGGTAGAGCCATTCGCTCACCATAATGCTCGCTGTTGAGTAACCGCTGAACGAGCCGTTCGTAGGCCTGTGGATCAGGGTCGGTCACGAAGGCATCCACTTCTTCAGGAGTTGGTGGCAGGCCAGTCAGATCGATCGAGAGTCGCTTGATAAGCGTAGTCCGATCAGCCTCTTGTGAAGGCTGCAACCCAAACGCTTCCAACTGCGCAAGCACAAAATGGTCAATTGGGTTGCGTGCCCACGAATGATCAAGAATTGTTGGCACATTCGGTCGTACCGGAGGTATGAAGGCCCAATGTTTCTCATACAACGCTCCAGCCTCAATCCAACGTTGCAGGATTTCTTTTTGCTCGGAAGAAAGTTGACGATGTGAATCTGGTGGTGGCATGAGCGTGTCAGGATCATGCGAGTTGATGCGATCTATGAGAGAACTGCTCTCTGCATCACCAGGTATAATCGCTCCAACGTCAAGTGCGCTTTGACGATCATCCAGACGAAGATCAGCCTGTCGTTTATTTTCGTCCTGTCCATGGCAGTAGAAGCAATTTTCGGAAAGGATGGGACGAATATCACGATTGAAGTCAATGGTGTGTTCTTTTGCTGATGCGTAACTTCCAGCCCCATACGTGAACAGGACGATAGCGATTAGCAGGTCTCGCACAAAGCGATAAGGAACGATGGATATACAACTCATTGATGGCCTCACCTGAAACCTCTTCGAGAAACGTATTCTACTCCCCGGCTACTAAAAACAAGAAGAGTCTGCGTGTCGTCTTCAGAAGTTGTCACGCTGACGGCGTGCCGACTACGGAATCTAAAGACTGGGACCAGGAAATCTCCACGCATCGGAAACCATCGTAGGAACACAGGCCTAGCACGGTGTCCAGTTTCCTCATGAAGCTATGCATCGCAAACTAACCAGGATCATCACATTCTCAAACACGGGTGGACTAGAGGCATTGGACAGGAAATGCCCACGCGTGGCGAAGATCACACGACGATTTTCTCTCCGGCGTCACAAGAAATCGAGTACGCCCGGCAGGACTCGAACCTGCAACCCTCGGTTCCGAAGACCGATGCTCTATCCAATTGAGCTACGGACGCATCAGGCATGATCGTAACGATTTTACCGCTCAGGTGCGCGGGAATGCATTCTTACTCGGGCGAAAACAAAAAAGTAGGTTATTCTTGTTACTATAGCGTGAGTTTTCTGTCGTCCTCCTCTGGGTTTATCCAATGGCTGCCATCACCCTTCGTATCCTTCATGGTGCTGACCGGGGCAAGGCGTATGGAGATCTGAATACCCCCGTGACGATTGGGCGGGAAGAAGGCAACACAATCCAACTGAATGATGACCGAATCAGTCGGTACCATCTGAAATTGCAAAGTGACAATGACAAGATCGTTCTTACTGACTTAGAGAGCACCAATGGTACGAAAGTAAATGGTGAAGAGATTCAAGTAAGAATTATTCGTGACGGGGACATCATCGCGCTTGGTCGTTCTGTTTTGCTCGTTGGATCACATTCTGACATCGAGCGGAGAATTGTGGATATTGCATCACGGCTTTCATCAGCTGATGCAGAGCGCGCTCGTGTCATGCGTGATCGACTGGAACGAATCAGCAAAAATGAAGGCGAAGGTGATTCTGAAGTAGTAGAAGAACTGAACGAAGCAAGAATTCCATTGCTTCCAGCGGAGCCACCTCCATTGCCATCGCCTCTGGGGCCCTCTCAGGCAGCAGAACTCGCTGAACTATTTGACTATATTCAAGCAGCGCTTCGTGAAGCGACGGAATCAGCATACAAGCGGCCGGGCGGGGAATCAGTCGAAATCGACTTTGCTCCATGGCAGGCTATTCTCGACCTTCAGGCTTCTTTAGCAGAACTCTTGAGAAAGGTGAGTGAACCCGGGGACGACATGCAGTAGACTTGAGGTTTTTGTGAGGCACACGGATGAGTACGCTTCCTTTCACCCACTTACACTGTCATAGTCACTATAGCCTGCTCGATGGTGCAAGCACGATTGATCGACTGATCAATCGCACGGTTGAGCTCAATATGAATGCCTTGGCGATTACAGACCATGGCAATTTGCACGGAGCGCTTGAATTCTATTCGGCAGCACAGGAAGCAGGAATCAATCCCATTATCGGAT
>JBDOMS010000121.1:0-1696 GCA_039831735.1 Pirellulales bacterium | reverse complement strand
AAGGGCTGATTTATACCGACCACATGGGCGGCAACGAGCCCGACTATGATGCTGACAATCCCATCACCCGGGGCGGTCAGCCCGTCGTAGAAACCGAATACCTGACTGATGCGCTGACCCGTGAAGCCGTCGACTTCATCGACCGTCACGACGACAAACCATTCTTTCTGTACCTTGCGTATAACGCAGTGCATAGCCCTCTTCAGGGTGCGGATGCCTACATGAAAAAGTTTGCACACATCGAAGATATCCATCGGCGCATCTTTGCCGCCATGCTGTCAAACATGGATGACAGTGTTGGAGCCGTCATGGCGCAGCTACGAAAGTCAGGCCTTGAAGAGAATACGATCGTGTTTTTCCTGAGTGATAATGGTGGCCCAACTCGTGAGCTGACCTCCAGTAATCTGCCACTGCGAGGATCCAAAGGACAAATGTATGAAGGTGGGTTACGGGTGCCATTTATGATGCAGTGGAAAGGAACAATTCCGGCGGGCCAGACCTACAAGAAGCCGGTCAGTTCATTTGATATCTATGCGACTGCCGCGGCGAATAGCGAAGGTGCCATCGCGCCCGAGTTGGTTGAGGGCGTTGACTTAGTTCCCTACGTTACCGGTAAGGAAAAAGGTGCCCCCCATGAAACACTTTTTTGGCGTCAGGGTGGGAAGTGCGGATTACGACACGGCGATTGGAAGATTGTACGGATGGGGGGGCGGAAATCGCCTGGCAAATCCCAATGGGAACTCTATGACCTCTCAGCAGATCTCTCTGAAAAAACGAATCGTGCTCATTTAGACCCCGAACGCCTCACCGAATTAGTGGAACTGTGGGAGAAGATGAATGGCGAAATGGCTGAGCCGTTGTTTTAAGTGTCAACAATCGTGCTGTGGAGAGAACAAAGGGCAGACCTCATTGTTCACGCTCGCAAAAATCAACGAGGCCTGACCTCTTTGGCATGGAATCCTAACAAATCACACTCCAGATCCAGCGTGCGGTTGAAATCGATTCATCGTGAAATAGTCCATCTGACATGCGCAATCTTGCATTGTGAAAAGAAGCGTTTCTGTTAGCCTTGTTATATGTCGCTACCGAGGCTGCAAGAAGACATCAAAAGCGACCTCTCGAACAAAAAACGATCACACCTATTTCCACGATGCCCGGATCGCATTGTGCAATCTTTTTCTTTCATCGAGAATTCAAAACGTTGTAGAAAGGTAGATCTATTCATGACCAAACGTGTACAGACATCCCTGTGTATCTTGGTATGTCTATCAGCATCCTTCCTTGTTGCTCTCACTTGTCATGGCGCAGAGAAAGAGATTGCCGGGCCAAGCATCAAGAATGCTTTTGCCTCTGTCCAGCGGGAAGGAAAGCCTTACAAGACCTTTTATAACAATTACATCGCTCCCCACGCCGTGTTGGAAAAGGGCATCGTTTTCACTGCGCACCAGGATGGTCAGGGGCGTCCAATTGTTGATGCATATAACATCAACACGAAGGCCTGGACAGGACTTGTGAGGGCATCGAACAGCGGACTGGGCGCTGATACACATGGGAACCCCTCCATCACCATCGACTCGAAAGGACATTTGCATGTCTTCTTCGGTTGCCATACCAAGGCGATGAAACACGTCCGGTCGGTGGTTCCCTACGATATCACCCAGTGGGAAGATATGCCCAGTCCGACGCCACGAGCGAC
>JBDOMS010000560.1:0-1697 GCA_039831735.1 Pirellulales bacterium | reverse complement strand
CCATGAAAAGCGAAATGCCGAAACAGACCTGCAACCCGCCCTGCCCCTTCCGGCAGCACAACCTCGTCACCATGACCGATTTCCTGCCCGTCGGCCAGGATGGTGATTTCCTTCAGACCACGATCCTGCCCACTGCCGACATACTTGGTATCACGTCCCTCCACGAAGGCGTCAAACAGAAAGTCATGGATTGCTTTTTGGTGTTGGCCCTCTTTACTGAGCGATTGAGAAAACACCGACGAGCACGGCTGAACAACGATAACGAAAAGGAGCACTACAAGGCGATACATGATGGAACATGATTGTACCGTATAAATGTGATGCAGTGGCGTCGTCTCACCAAAGAATGTACTGTACCGCTTCCGGACGTCTTCAACAAAGAAACGTTCCTCATGTACCCACTGGTTGTACACAATGTCGTCCGCACCATGTGAATTGATTCTATTTAGATAGATGTGCCTCACTGTGGCCAACGTAAGATAAACGCGACGTTCTATATCGCTCCCTCACAGGGCTGTGAATGCTTGAAGAATGGCCCACACACTATCGGACGCAGCATGGGCCATCTCACAGACTTCTTCAGCATCGGTATCAATCTGACTTGATGCATCCGGTCGCGCAACATTTGTGACAACCGACACACCGGCAACTCGGAGCCCAAGAGATCGTGCTGCCAGAACCTCAGGGACTGTCGACATACCAACCACATCTGCACCAAAACGGCGAAGCATGCGGTATTCCGCACGGGTCTCATAGCTTGGCCCCTTGACGTAGGCGTACACGCCCTTTCGAGCAACCGCATTGACCTGCCGTGTCGCTGTGATCGCACAATCGACCAGCTGCGCATCGTATGGTGTCTGCTCACGAACAGGTGACCCCGACCATGCGCCACGAACAAGATCAATATGATCGGTCATCACAACAAGTTCTCCGCTTTGCATGTCTGGTCTGAGTCCACCAGAAGCATTGGTCACCAGGAGGGTGTCTACACCCAGGGCCGCCAACAACTGCACACCACGCACAAGATTGTCAGCTGCAAACCCTTCGTAGGCATGTACCCGCCCCTGGAGTACGACAATATCTTCACCACAAACCGTGCCACCGACCAGGCGTCCTGCATGTCCAGTGGCTGTTGACTTTGGAAGCCATCGTGTCTCCGTCGCATCCATCGACCACTGGTCCGAGAACTGATCGATCACACCACCAAGACCGGTACCAAGCACCGCTCCAATGCGACCTCGACGACCACCGCACGCGATGACCCTCTGGGCTGCAAGCATTGCCTGATCACGTGCGTTTGTTTCCATCCTTCGCTATTTCCAGCGGTGTACAGGGCACCCTTTGCCGTCCTCCGGCTAACATCATATCTTTTCTTGCTATGGGAACACGTGCTGAAAATTTCGCAGGGCTTTCTGTTGCACTCGTCACTCCATTTCGTGATGGCGAAGTCGATGTGGCCGCATTGCATCAACAAATTCAATTTCAAGCTGACGCAGGTACAACTGCTATCTGCCCTGTCGGAACGACCGGTGAATCACCGACGCTTACCCACTCCGAACATGAGCAGGTGATTGCCGAAAGCATTCAGGCTGCTGCAGGCAAACTTCTTGTCATGCCAGGAACTGGAAGTAATTCAACGGCAGAGGCATTGAGACTGACGAACTATGCTGCCAAGGAAGGTGCAGATGCCGCACTCG
>JBDOMS010000127.1:0-7008 GCA_039831735.1 Pirellulales bacterium | reverse complement strand
GCAACATTGCTGGCCAAAAGAGGGAAATCGCAATGAGTGGCAGGGTGAACATACTTACCCCTTTCGTGCACTCTGCTCGTCAACTAATCGGCTAATAATCGTGTCAGCGTCGATATTGTCGGCCTCCGCAGCGAAAGATAACACCAGTCGGTGGCGAAGAACAGCAGGCGCCGCCCTCATCACATCACGAACTTCAACACATGGCCTACCTCCTAAAGCAGCATGTGCTTTCGCCGACAGGACCAGAAACTGGCTGGCCCGTGGCCCACATCCAAAACGCACCCATTCGCGTACCCAAGGAGCATTTCCAGCAGACTCCGGCCGAGTCGAACGCACCAAATCAATAGCAGAGGCCAGCACATGCTCAGCGACGGGCATTGAAAAAACAACAGATGTCACACGTGCAAGCATCTCTTTACTTATCACCGAATGCGCAACCTGTCTTCCATTTTCTGTTGTTCGCCTCACTATCTCCAATTCGTCTTCACGGCTTGGGTACGTCACTCGGAGCATGGACATAAATCGATCAAGCTGCCCCTCGGGCAAAGGGTATGTTCCTTCTTGTTCGATGGGATTTCGTGTTGCAAGGACAAAGAACGGACGGGGAAGAGGGTGATGTATCCCACCAATAGTTACCTGCGTCTCCTGCATTGCCTCGAGTAAGGCTGACTGCGTCTTTGGAGAAGCACGATTGATTTCATCAGCCAAAACAACATTGTTGAAGATGGGACCCTTCAGGAATCGAAGGTGCCGTCGCTCATGTGCTGGGCCACGTTCCGTGCCCTCTGTATCAAGCACATCTGTTCCTGTGATATCTGCTGGCATAAGATCAGGCGTGAATTGAATACGACCGAATTCTAACCTCAATGACAATGCCAAGGACCGAACCAGAAGCGTTTTTGCCAACCCTGGAACACCCTCGAGAAGGCAGTGGCCACCACAGAGTATTGCAGCGAGCATATCATCTATCACATCATGCTGACCAACAATGACGTGTGATAATGCAGAGTGAATGGCATTACGAAAACTGTTTACCTCAGATAATGCTGAGCGGATGTCTTCTAAACCTTGAGAGTCATCGGTCATGGTAAGGGCCCAATTGAAAAAAGTCGGCTTGGACTAGCAACAAACATAGCATCAGGTTTCACCGAAATGAAAATAAGGCAGCCGGACTGCTTCGAATGCTGAATTAAGGAAATAGTATCAGTTGGCACTTGAAATGGCTTCTTCATCGGTTTCAAAGAAACTGGGTCGATCAGATCAATGACAATGCGCGGTACTGCTTCAGAAGTTGTCACGGAGGGATGAAGTAGAAGGCCTTCTCTCATCACTGCTGGCCCCTTGGAATTCATGGACTTCCGCGTCGCGCAAAGACTGCCATCATCAATTGAATATGTCGCGATATCGGCCCAACTATGCATCTTATATTGTTGAACAACCACAGTTTGCTCGTTGCATCCAACAAGCCGTAACTGCTCCTGATCCGCCACCTCCCAAATTGCTTTCACCCCCTCAGGCTCTGTTGAAAGTTTGATTAAGCCCCCTTTGTCTTGAGCTGTGATCAGTAAACCTGTTGAGGTGCCCACTATGGGATTTGCATGTGCGTCGACGTTCTCTCGATGAGACGAGCGATGCGACTGCGGTGCCTTGCCATATTCATAACGCCACTTCAGCCTGCCATCACGATAAAATGCCCAAATACTCCCTGCATGATCTGCTACCACAATGAGATTATCGATAAGCGATGCTTGTCGTTGACCACGTGCATAATTCACTCCGTCACGCGCGACACCTGTTCCAAGTCTGCGACGCCAGAGAACCGTGCCATCTTTGGCATCGCATGTCACAATTTCTAATACACTCCGATCTCTCTTGCCTCGCCCAATGACCACACACAACTCATGATCTGCAATGGGTGGACCATCGAAATCATAGATCTGTTCAGGAGGCTGAATGGACCACATGAGTCTTCCTTCAGCAGTATCCGAACAATCCAGGCACACAAGATATGGACCAAGACCCCCTGCATAAATATTTGCATACAACAAATGACCAACGGTAAAAACAGAATGAGGGCGGTTGTAATTTGGGACACCAATATGAACAGGAGGGAGCATGGACCGAGGGAATATGAGCGTGTCATTCGATGGCACGTGTCGCCATGCTGGACGCCCATCCCTGCTCTGTACTCCATGAATCTTTCCGTCGGAAAGCCAGGCGGTAAGACCAGCAGCAACAACCGGTGTGCAAGAGCATTCTGCTTGCACTGGTCGCGACCACCGCACATGCCAGTCTTCCGGTTCCTGAAACCATGACATCCGCTGCGTGCCTTTTTGTTCCATGGCAGACAAACGTTGATTATCAGCGGTACTATCTTGTGACCATGCACACGGGGAACCCCCCAACGGAATGGACACAAGTAAACATGCGAGAGAAATATTCTGACGACATTCAAGAGCCGCAAGAAGCATGAACGTTGCTCGAAAAAGGTTCAAACGGCGGCATTGCCGGACGATCCAGCATTGAACAGAAAAGGAGTATAGGCCCTCAGAGAAACGCATGAAACCCGAGAACTGTCGGCCAGCCTCGAACTGATGCCGAAGATTATTTTGAAGGTTTGACAATGAAGCAGTACGTGCAGAGACACCGTCAAGGTAATTAGAGTAGTGACAAGAGGGAAGTACCTTTCGCTCAAGAGGATAGTTTTTCACGCTTATTGCATCAAGCAATATCAAACCCGCCTCTACTGCACAGTGAAAGCAATATCACCTCTTGATTCTTGGTATTTGCGTGAGGATTCATCTAATCATCCATACGCAACTCACCTTCATCAACATCATGATGAACATCTCACATCAATCATCTCGACTTGATCTGTTTCTGTTAATAATGCCACACACCTTGCATGCTAAATAGACTGCCCACAAAGACAATTATCATCTCATGTACAAAGGTGATTTCTACAAAAGAGAAACACACTCCTGTGAATGCAGCAAGTTGCGTGTCTGGAAAGATAGCATCACCACCATATTGATTGAGATGCCAAACAAAAAATAAGCACACGACCCAAATGCCATATTCACAACAGCTTTTCTCTGACAAACATTTTTGATCGCATGACACACGAAACCGGCTTCTTCAAAAAGGTATTCCACGCAATAACTCGGACCATCGCTTTGCCAGAGGACTTGCCGGGGCTCTGACGGTGTCCTCGTCATCCCCAAAACCGATTGTACGGGTAGTTCTAGCTCAAAGAGGTGGGAATTGCCTTATTTTGAGAGCAACCTGTAGAAGTCAAAACAGAGTCTGATTAATCTGGAACATAGCTACGACATCAGATTTTGGTCATAGTAGCGCTGTGAATTTCTGGATACATGACAGCTACTGTTTCAGCAGGACATTATGAAAATAGGCCGCAAACCAGACGATGAAGACCTCTTTGAAGGTTCGACGATGACCTTCGGTGAACATCTCGAGGAACTTCGAATCTGTTTGGTTCGAGCCGCCATGGGTCTAGCCGTTGGAGTTGTGATTGGTTTCTTTTTAGGACGATCGGTTGTCCATTTGATTGAGCAACCACTCCAAAAAGCTCTTGGAAACTATTACACCGAACAATCTGTGAAATCTTTTGACTCATGGATACCAAGGGACGGGTCACACGCAACGCTCCCCTACAGCCGAACCGAAGTGGTCGATGCTGTCGAACGCAAAGGTTTTTCTTTTGAAATGCGTGAGGTCCATCCGCAGCAACTCGCTCTGGCTCTTGCTGGTACACAACACGATCCTGACATGTCCACTGAACAAAAAGATGGTTCAGTTCCCTTGAAATTTGACACTGAATCGCTGGTCCCTATCTTCCTCTGGCAACCGCTTGAAAAAGACTCACGTGTCAGTATCACGACTCTTTCAGCACAGGAAGCCTTCACCATTTATATCAAAGCGGCACTCCTCGTTGGGCTGGTTCTTTCCAGCCCTTGGGTCTTCTATCAACTTTGGACATTTGTTGCTGCAGGACTTTACTCTCATGAAAAGCAACTGGTGTGGACATTTTTACCTGTGAGTATTGCTCTCTTTTTGGCTGGTGTGTCTCTTGCTTTCTTCTTTGTTTTTGACTTTGTTCTGGATTATCTCCTTGCATTCAATCAGTGGCTTGGCCTTGATCCTGATCCACGAATTAGTGAGTGGCTTTCATTTGTCCTTATTCTCCCCATTGGATTTGGCATCGGCTTTCAACTGCCCCTTCTTATGCTCTTTTTTGCGAGAATCGGAGTTTTTGATGCCAAGTCGTATGCATCACAATGGCGCACAGCCATTGTTGTTATCTTTATTGTCTCAGCCATTCTTACGCCCGCCGACCCATACAGCATGCTCTTTCTCGCAATGCCTTTGTGCTTGCTGTATTTCAGTGGATTAGCTGCATGCTTCTGGACACTTCCAGCGAATGATGCCGAGTAGTACGCAACGTTTTCTCATCATCATGATGGCAACACAAGCCTATTGAGCTCACTCACAATAACTACCTGGCAATGAATGCAAGCCAATAAAAAGTCAAACCGGTAATAGTTGTGCACAAAAGATCAATGGCCACGACTCTTCCAAAAAGGCGATGCCGTCGACTGTGCTGAGACGGAACTGGCGGAGATGGAAATCGATACAGAGATTCCCATAGGGTCCAGATCAAAAGAAAAAGTGATGAAACGGCAAACACCAGATGGATTCCCAGTGCAGTCAGGACCACCGTGGGCCACCATGGACTTGGACGAGCCCGTTCTTTCCAATCACTCACCAATCGAATATCAATCTCAAAAATAATAATGCAGATCAGAAGAGCTCCGGCAATGAATAATTGGAGCACTTTGTGAGTCAAAAATTGCTTTTTTACTTTCACTAAATAAATGCTCAATGCAAGAACTGGCAGCAATAGAAGCAGGCCAACTACAACAATATCCATTCCAATTGAACCTCGGAAACCGAGAAATCCGTCGATGCCTGACATAGCTGCAATCATAAAAAAGAGGGTTTCAAAAAGACGTGAATCAGTAAAGTTAGGCAAATTGTAGCGAACCTTTTGCAGTTGGGGGTGAACGTATACCATCCTGCTTGAGGCCGAGTGGCGAAATTGGCAGACGCACGGGACTTAAAATCCCGTGGAGCGGAAGCTCCGTGCGGGTTCGAGCCCCGCCTCGGCCACTAAGGGCAGGTTTGCCCTTGTTCCAAAATCAGTTTGCCTGTACTTCTCCTGCCAACAAACAGGTAGGAGAAGTACATGACTGACGGCAAAAAAAATGCTCCTGAAAGACGCTTTTCGACAACAGCCGTCTTATTGCCCTGGCTTGCAGCCCCACTCTTTTGCCTTCTACCGATTGGGGGATGTGCTGTGGCCACAACACTCCGACCAAAAGCGATTCATGTCATCAAAACGGTGTCAGAAACGCCTGGACTAGTAGCTGTCAGTATGCCGCAGTAAGCCCCACGGTCTACTTCAGTAACCCTGCGTTTGTTGCATCAGCTGTTGTGGTCGTCTGCTTCAGGAACTGACGGGGAACATGAATTGCCATTTCAGAAACCCACGTTGCGGCAGACTGTCCTCGATACCCCTTTTTAACTGTAATTTGTTCACCTTCTGAATCAATGAGGAGGGCACTTGGAAACGTTCGAACCCCATATTTGATGCACACCTGAGATCGCTCACTTCGCACAGCCCGTGAGATCCCATGCTGTGGAAGATCGATCATGAGGAGAACAACATTGCCTTCCGCCCAATCCAAAAACGTATCTGTTTCAAGCACATTATCTTCAAGCGTTCGACAGTGAGGACACCAGTCGCTCCCGGTGAAAATCGTCAGTACTGGCCGACCTGTATTTTCGGCCATTTCCATAGCATCACCGTAGCTTGTATGCCATGCATCGTTGGCCCGTGCTGAACTGAGCATAAGCAGAAAAAAGAATGCAAGAGAGCAGGTCACACATCGGCCAAACCTTGTCCCAAACATACGTATCATTGATTGGTTAAACAGCATCGATTGTTGCCTCCTTGCATGCCTCTTCCCCATTTTCTCAATCGGGAAAAGTCGATGGTCTTCACGATCTTGAATCAGTGAAAACTCACAAAAAGGCTAACGTGAAATGCAAAAACTGTAAATCTATTCAGATTACGCCATTTGTCTGGCTTCCCTGGACTGCCTTGATTCTGAAGGACTGCTGGGGATAGCCCGACGGTTTTTGAAAAAAGATGTTTCCGGAAATTCGAGGAAACGATGCTCCGAAACGCAGGACGTTCCCAAAAGAGGGTTGGCAGACCAAAAAGGCAAGGCCCACCAGGGTCTGGTGGGCCTTGCTAGAAAACCATCTTTGTTGCGAGCACTGCAGGCAGTGGCTTTGCAACGTGAAACTTTAGAACTGCCAGATGACGTCACAGCCACCGTAGAACTGGCCGAACTGCTCGAGATTTCTTCCGTACGGAAGCGTTCCAGGAGCACCGAGGTTCGCACCTTGATCAGGTGTAAACCAGTCGTATCGCAGTTCTGGACGAATCACGATGTTGCTGCCCAAGAGGTAGTTCAAACCCCATGTTGCCGCCCAGAAGTTACCTGCATAACCGCCACCTGTAGGAAGTTCGTTGAACACATCGTTACGCAAGTGAGATGTAACTCGCGTACCATTGTTATCGCGGAACCACTCAAACCGAAAGCCACCAATCAGACTGTCTGAAAAATTGTAAAACATGTACTGATTGACACCATACCAATAGGCTGAGCCAGGCTGCTGCCCCAGAGTCACATATGCTGGATTGGCATATGCTTGGTAGCCAAAGTCACTCTGATACACATACGTGAGTTTTGGTCCAAACTCATTGGTATAGACAACACTGGTGACCGAACGGTTGCCAACGTTGATACCACCGGCACCGTTGTCACTCCCAACCTCATTACCGCTCGAATTCGCAAGGATCAGAGCCTGACTGCCGTCAGAGCTTGAGAACGTAACAGCTCCAAGGAAAGCAGCATT
>JBDOMS010000328.1:0-7036 GCA_039831735.1 Pirellulales bacterium | reverse complement strand
TGTACACACTGGTTGCTTTCTTGAATCATCAAAGCTTCAACTTGAAGGAGTGAACGTGCTTGCCACGACGCTACCGCAAAGCAATGAGGCAGTCAGTCTTTTTACTCTTCATGGATCATCCGTATTAAAGTGTGTCAACGTTCGCATGCAAATACTACAAGGTTTTGATTTCTCATCAGATGCAGCATCGGCGTATACCGATCTGATTCAGGATGCTTGCGTAAGTATCCATTCATCAACCACGCATGATGAAGATTATGCTGACTGTATGATTGATATGACACAAACAACGATTGATGGGATGGTGGATTTTGTTCGGGTGGATGTGCCGGCAGTTGTGAATGTGAAGTGGGACGAGTGTGTGCTCGATGGAGCATTACATTTTGTGAAGACGTCTGGTGTGAAACCATTGTTTCCGTTAGGTCCACAAATAAGTTTAGAATTGAATGACAGTCGTTTCCGCTGTCTCGAGGGATTTGCAAGTCTCAGAGACTCAGCGGAGCGTCCAGTGCTTCCTTCTCTGAGCGTATCTGCGATGTCATGCGATTTTTTTGTTTCCAAAGGTTGGCCTCTTTTAGAACAAGTTGGAATTGGTGATCCAGATGCCTATCGAATAGCTATTGAATGGACGGATATCGAAGGAAGGTACAAAGGGAGCCCAATATTTAGACGTATTGATGGAGCCGCTGAACGTGTGGAAATCAATTTTGCGGCGTCGGTGCTTGGGCCTGCCTACGTTGCTGACAATGCCGAATAATACAAAAGGTGCGATGAAAATGGCAGAAAACGTAACGAATAAATGGCCTAGGATGCTCGAAACAAAGAATTTTTGATTAATCCTTGACTCTGGGCCGTTTGGAGAGTCTTATACCTCAGCGGTCGCGCGATTGCAGATTCCCATATCGCGTCGGCCTTGAGTTTGATTTTTCGGATTCGTATGTGTTTTGGCATTCTGGAGGTCAGCGATGATGCGTAGCAGGTTAACGGTTTCTTTTTGTATGTTGGTTGTAATTGGTGTAGCTGCTTGGGGCAGTGAAGCATTTGCTATTAAGCAATTTGCAGATGAGTTCAAGGCGATGTACTCACCGCTTTCCCCTGCATTGACGGAGGCAAAGTGTAATATTTGCCATGAAGGCAAGAGCAAAAAGAATCGAAATGCTTACGGAACAGCCCTATCTGAATTACTTGATAAAAAGGAAGACAAGTCAAACAAAGAAAAAATTCAGAAAGCACTCGAGACAGTTGCAGCGATGCCAAGTGCAGGAGCTGGTTCACCGACGTTTGGAGAGTTGATCAAAAAAGGACAGCTCCCTGCAAAGTAAACACCATTTCTTATTCATGCACGGCCTCGAGGACATGCTCCTCGAGGTCTGTGCATTTTGAGATTGAAGCAGCCTCTTTCGGCGGCGCGAATAATCGTACTCGCTTAACAACGTCATCGAATTGCTCCCGTGCTAAGCTCCGAACGATTGGTGAGCGGTCCGTGAGTGGAATCCAGTCCCAGCTGTTTTTTTCTCCATGGGTGTTCTTTCGCTCCCTCACCTGAATTTGAAATTCGATTTCTCTTTCTGCGGGAGGGGCATCAATGAGAAGGGAATGAGGTGTAACACAGATGCCCAGTTTCTTACTCAAATTATTTGCAAGAGTGTTCCCTATGGCTACGAGTTCAGGATACTCCCGACCTGACAATGCGGCGTGAATGGATGCGTGGTGCATCTGATCAAACGTTGCGACACGCTTATACAGTTTTCGTTGGGGGCCAAATAAGCCATCAACGAGTGGTGCAGCAGGCCCATGGGCAGCTGCTTGAAGAACCCAAGATATGAATGACTGATCATCAAAACAAACTATTTCACTTGGATCAAGAACAGGTTTCAGTAACCATATAATCCTTTGTAGCATTGCCGTTGCTGATCGCACTGTGTGGTGCCAATACACCTCGCTGAACATTACTGAACGCGCTACCACCAGTAATTCTGCTGCTGTACACCCTTTCTCTGTGATTGCAAGTTTTGTGCCCGTCTCGTCGAGGCAAAGACTTGAGAGGAGTCGTTCTTGATCAAAATGGTTTCCGTATGACACTCCTGCATGAAGGCTATCGCGGGATAGATAATCCATCTTATCAATATCGACGGGACCTGAGAGAAGTGATTGTAATATGGTTGCTGCAGGATCATTGGCTGATCCATTGATGAGGCTTGCTACACGGGAGGGCTCAACATTCCAAGCATTTTTGAGAATATCTGCAATTTCACCATGATGTATGAGGTCAGGAAGACGAGACTCATGTTTTGGTAACTCACGAAGCCTCATGTCTTCAAGCGGGTGGCAGAATGCCCAATGCCCAATGTCATGCAGTAGAGAAGCAGCAAGAAATGCAGTCGCATCATCAGTGGAAACCGTCTGCATGAAGCGAGTATCGTGCTGAAGTCGAGTGAGAAATTCCAGACCTAAACGAAACACACCGAGTGAATGCTCGAAGCGAGAATGACGAGCACCTGGATAAACCAATGCGACCAGACCAAGCTGACTAATGCCTGAGAGTCGTTGGAATGCTTTTGAATCAACGAGTGCTCGTACTCGTGGAGAGAATGGTATGGTCACGCCGGGAGGAATACGAATACTGGCCGTCGACGTGCCAAGTGAAGCAAGTTCAGGGATGGTGTCAGCAAGAAGTTGTCTATGAGCCATCAGGCAATCTCACACTCAGGGATGGCAAATATCTAGAAAGCTGGGAAACCAAGTATCCAGCGTAACGAAGCTGTAAAAAACACATAGAGCGAGAAATGGGCAAAAGCTGTTCCCCAGTCAAAGTCAAGTGAGGTGAAGGCAGCGAGTGCTCCTGCAAACCCGAGGATTGGACCAACGAAAAGCCATTGCCAGTAATCCTCCGTCATTTGCTCAACTGGAAGAAATGAATGAATTCCCCAAAGGGAGGAGTATACGACAGCACAAATAAGTGAACGTGTCACCAGACTTGCACCATGAAGAGGAGCAATCTCTCTGTCTCGAAGAATCCAGTATCCGCACCATGCGCAAGGAAACGAATACAGGACGGCGCCCGCGACTAGAAATACAGGTGGTGTATTACCAGGACCCCAGGTGAACCGAAAAATTATTGAAAGAAGCAGACTTCCCAGTACAACAGCAGTGACTCCAATAATGGATAGAAGAGAAACAGTGTCTTCCTTGAAGACGATTGGAGCCGTTGGCATTCGGCTTGTTGAACTGCTTCCGGTTGGTGCCTCCGGTTCATGAACGGTGACTTCACCAGTTGCCTTTTGTGGAATCTTTATCGGTTTTTTGCATTTAGGGCATGGCCCAGTTCGACCAGCGAACTGATCACTTACATTGAATCGAGTCTTGCAGCCGGAACAAACGACAGAAATGGCCATGCGAGGATTTCTAAGAGTGAAAAAATGTGATGAATTGGATTGAAAATGGATGAACACCCATTTTTCAGGCTACACTAATCGAGAAGAGGTTCGAAGCTATGCCGTATCATCCACATGAAAAACAGGGTTCTGAGGCCCCGGAGCAGGCTGTTGATCGGAAGATTGTGGTTTTTAAGTGCCCAAATGGGCATGTTATCCGAGTGCAGTCGCGTCTTGCTGGTAAAAAATCCATCTGTCCTCAGTGTAAGGCTCCGATTGTTGTCCCATCACAGGATGGCGAACCAACGGAGCAGGGAACAGATTCTAGCGAAGCAGAGTGGCATCCAACTGCCGATCTTGTTGCACGCTTATGGGAAGAACGAAAACACGGTGGCACCATGGAAATCCATCATTCTGATGGAGTTATCTTGCCCACGTGGTATGACGTCATATGGTCTCGCGGTACTCATGGCGTCTTTGCGAGTGAAGCGAGTGATAACACGGTTACCATCACCGCCATTGCGTGGGCATCAGTAGAAAAAGTAGTCGTACGTCAGGTGAAAACATTACCTGCGGATATGTTCCCAGATAGCTAGACCTCATCGAGGTCACCTTCAGTGATCATTGTAAATCCTTTGGAACGTAGAGTCTCCATGCCCATCTCGGTATTATCGACCATAAGTGCAACGGCAGGACGGTCACGAGGTCGGACAAGGATAGGATATGCCTGGATGATATTTACTTCTGCCTGAAGAAGAGCTGTGCAAACGTGTAAGAGTGGCTGACGACTATCAGGGAGTTCAACACCGATGAGGTCACTTTCGATAAGAGCAAGACCCGCTCGTTCTAAAATTTCTCGCCCTTGTTCTGGGTGGCTCAATAGAAATCTGACAAACGCACACTCCCCTGAATCATTTATGGAAAGCGCAACAATTCGAACATTCGATCCTTCAAATCGTCGAACCACCTCCATGAACTGACCAACTCGGTTTTCAAGAAACACGGTAAATTGTCGAAGTGTCGGCCAGTTTCGGCCTCGTGCGGTGGCGAAACCCACCCCTGCACCCTCTCCTTCATCTCCTATGCTCACGGCTCGAACTCCTATTTATTGCATGAACGGTTGGAAAAAGAATAAAGTCTGGATCGTATCTAGGTCAATGAAGTTCCAAGCTTTTCCTCAAAAGAACAGATGAGAGTGTAATGGCAGCAGTCCATGAAATGGAGATCCGCGTGCGGTATCAGGAAACCGATGGACAAAGGCGAGTGCATCACGCGAATTATCTCACGTATTTCGAAATGGGACGAACAGAAATGTTGAGGTCGTATGGCTATACGTATCTCGCTTTTGAAGAAGCGGGGTTATTTATGGTTGTTGCTGATGCATCGTGTAAGTATCTTGCACCAGCCCAATACGATGATCTCCTGGTTTTGAGGACACGAGTTCAAAAACTGGGTGCAGCCCATATCAAGCATGCCTATGAGGTGATTCGTGATTCCACAATTGTCGCAACCGGGACCACAACAGTTGTATGTGTAGACGCTGAGGGAAAAGTTCGGCGGTTACCAGAATGGATGTTAGTTGGTGGTTGAGCGGTTTGCGTTTTGTCCGGAATCTGGATACGAGTCGAGTGCATGCTGAAGTTCTCGGCGGGCTGATGTTGTGCGTTGTGTCCCCTTGCTGACAGGCAGGGGTGCTTTTTCTAGAACATCCTCAATCGTATCGAACATCTGACCGTTATCATAGAGTTTATAGCGAGCATTCCGTGCAAACTGGACTTCATAGTGATTGTATTTTGTGTTGTACCGTGGAGACGATGGACGAGGGAAATAATAACAATAAATCCATTCTCGTTGTCTTCCTTTTTTGCCAAGACATTGTGGCCAGAAACTCCAACCATCCCCATCAGCGATGACTTTCTGCGGCAGTCCTGCAGCCTCGACAATGGTCGGAAAAAAGTCTGAAAAACAGATAAGGTCACGATTCACTGTTCCTGCGGCTATCGTTCCAGGCCAATTGACAATGAGTGGAACATGCGTGCCGTAATCATGGGTATAGCCCTTGCCTCCTTGAATCTGACGTCCGTTCAGTTTCGAAGTGATTTGAGAATTCGTTCCATTATCACCCGTGAAGAGGATCAATGTTTTCTCACGGAGCCCCAGTCTGCTGAGTGTGTCTTCCAGTCGCCCGACGTTTTTGTCGATGTATTGCACCATATCGATGAAGTTCTGTTTTTCATCCATCGACTCAGGATTCGCACTATCAGGCGTAACGACAAATGGGTTGTGCGGAAGAATCATGGGGAAATACGCAAGGAATGGATCGTTGTGATGAGTTTCAATGAAATCAACGAGAAAGTCAGTCGTGATATCCGGTCCATAGCCTCCTGGTGGGATGTCGAGTAGTTCTCCATCTTGGACGAGTGATGGATTCCAGTAGCGCTGTCGTCCACCACCAGGGATGTTCCATAAGCAATAGGTGTCAAAGCCAGCTTCCTCAGGTGAGATGCCACCCTTCGAGGTGAGAAGTTGCCATTTGCCGGCGACAGCCGTGGCGTATCCATGGCTCTTGAAATGTTGAGCAAAGGTTGGGCTATCGCGTGGGTAAATTCCAAAGTCAAAATAGTTGAAGACGTTTGATTTACCAGAGAGCAGGTTGACACGGCTTGGCGTACAGAGAGGGGTGGAGTGGCAGTTTTCAAATCGAATGCCAGTCGCTGCAAGCCTATCAAGCCTTGGCGTATCATACTCCTGACTACCGTAAGCGCTAAAGCATTCAAATCCAGCATCATCTGCAAGGATGACAATGACGTTGGGATTTTCAGCGGTGGCTCGTGAAAGTCCTACAAGGCAAAGAAACAGTACCAGAAGCAATCGGATCATCACATATCTTTCTTTCAATGCTGCAATCCCCTTCAGTGGGTACGGTACAGTCACTTTGTTGAGAAATCTCACTATATCGTGTTACTGTAATTGGGCATTGAAAGGGTGCCCAGTATTATTCCGCCGCAGCAGGCCCAACAATGCCAGTGACTGGATCTTCGTATGTTTTTACAACAGCGATCAAAGAAAGAACAGCAACTCCCTCAAACCAGCATGTGTGCCGATTTTTAGTGTTGAATACGTATCGGTAGGATTGTGGTGCCGATGAATCTGCTGGCATGGTGAAATTTAAAACAGTGCCACCAATTTCAGTTGAGGTGGCGTTTCCTAAGGCGTGTTTCAAAATTCCCTCGCTACCAAGGATAGTGCCATCAGACAGTAAGCTATACGTTACTAAGTCTTCAGGTTGAACCTGCACAGCAATCAAGTTTTTTGCTGGTTGCCGCTGGCAGCGTCCTTTG
Organism: Pirellulales bacterium; assembly: GCA_039831735.1. GTDB lineage: Bacteria > Planctomycetota > Planctomycetia > Pirellulales > UBA1268 > CACORA01. The sequence continues at coordinate 321 of JBDOMS010000328.1, read as the reverse complement.
ACTGGAAAGTGTGGGGTCGCTTGATGCGGCGCTTGATCAGAGTTTTCGGCTCGGCTGATCACTTCAGATGTCATTAAGCCATTGCCATCAAATGATCGAAACGCACTCGATTTGAATGGTAAGTATGCAGTAAAATTAAGCGTTGATTCGAAGGAGTCTTTGTTTTTACCGGCCGGTTCGTGTTGGGTGGCCGTAATATGAATTTGAAAAACAAACATTTCCCCATTTGCAATCTTGCCTTGTGGGGAAGTTTTTGTTGGTCGTGCTTCTTGCTGCCCTGATTGAGTTTCAATCGGTACAGGATTGGCAACCGTGGTGGGT
>JBDOMS010000311.1:0-1708 GCA_039831735.1 Pirellulales bacterium | reverse complement strand
GGCTTCAGCAACAGCCGGTCAGCGACATGAGGAGGCAGAGGATCAGGAGTCAAAACGGTTGCTCTATGTTGCTGCAACACGAGCGGAGCACTATCTGGGAGTTCTTGTAGCTGATGGAAAATTTCCGAGCATTATTCAAGAATCATTTTCGTTTCCGGACTCAGCCATTTACTCAGGGAAACTTCTGGAGCGACTTAAACGGAAGTTGCGAATAGAGACATCTTCAGGCGGTATGAAAAATGCCTTGTTGCCCTCAGCGATATGTTCCTCACGGCGAATGTCTTTCAGTAGCATTGTCGCTACACGTGGGCGAGAAGACTTTTATAGACCGGAACGTGGCGGATATGATGAGCATGTATCAGCCAGCGTAAGACAATTGTCTCCGTCTACACCATGTCTTTCAGCAGAGCATCAGGTGATTGATTTGCCAGCAGGTTTGGGAGTTGGCAGAACGGTTCATGAAGTTTTTGAGGAAGTAGATGTCGCCGCTGTGCCTCTTGAGGAGGAAATACAGCGGGTCATAAAAGAGAAAACATCTAATGGAATACTCCGGCACTACCGTGAGAGTCTCAATACGATGGTCTACGAAACTCTGACAACACCGCTTGGTGGTCCATTCGGTGACTGCTGCTTAACAGATACTCCACCATCTCAATCCTTGCCTGAGATGGGTTTTGAAATGGGGCTGGGTGGGCAGTTGAAAAATATAAAGGTGGCTTCCGTCGGAAAAATTCTTAGGCAATTTGTAAGTCCTGATGATTCTCTTGCAAAGTACGCGGAGATACTCTGTGGCCCAGCTTTTGATATACCGGTTGGTGGCCTTCTTACAGGTTCAGTTGATGCAATCTTTGGTTTGCCGGGTAGTCAATCTGATAATCCCAGACTCGCGATCTGCGATTATAAAAGCAATCGATTGCATGCTCACGGAGCATCCGATCCTTTGCAAGCCTATGCCCCTGAACGACTCATTGATGCGATGGTAGATCATCATTATCCATTACAGGCACTTCTTTATGGAACAGCCCTTTTTCGCATGTTGAGATGGAGATTGCCTAAGGCAGATCCAGATCAATGTATTGTAGGCATTATTTATGCGTTTACTCGCGGCATGAAAGGAATCCAGACACCTAGTGACGACCAAGGAAGAAGATATGGTGTCTTTACGTGGCAAGCACCAGATGGCTTATGGCATAAACTGAGTGACTTACTTGCCGGTAAAAATGAGGCAGACACATGATCCCACCTCCCACGTTACAGGACTATCGAAAGTTGGGGGTTATCGGTCGTGAAGACATCGCAGCTGCTTCAGTACTTGTATCAATGGCTCATCGAGAGAGTGAAGAGCAACCAGACCTTCTTGCCTGGATTGGTTTTTGTCTGGCACTTCGAAGTGTACGGGATGGTCACACCTGTGTTGATTTTGACAACATCCAGGAGTGGGCGGGCGGAATTGAAATTGGTGCTCCCGGGGCGCCTGACTGGCCATTACAGCCCACTACATGGCTCGCTTCGTTACGAGCTGTTGGGTCACTTGTCGGCGATTCGAGTAGTCGATGTCCTTTCATTATTGATGGCCACCTTTTTTATCTCGCCAGATCACTCTCAGAGGAGCAAGATATTGCAGATGTATTGATGCGAGATTCATGTATGCACGTACATGTTCTTCTTGGTGGGCCAGGTACAGGGAAAACAACAAAAATTGCGCATG
>JBDOMS010000327.1:0-1713 GCA_039831735.1 Pirellulales bacterium | reverse complement strand
ATAAAACCAGCCACCAACAAGTGTTGCTATAAGAGCTGTTAGTATGACGCCGTGGAATAAATTGGTTCGCTCTTTATTCAGAAAAACCATCAACATCAACGCACCGAAGATGGAAGGGAAAATCAGTATTCCCCATTGTCTTGATAAAATTGCTAAGCCAAGGAGTAATCCAAGTAATCCGAATTTCCAAAGATTCGTCGATTTCGAATGAATAAAACTCATCAGGAAATACAGCGATATGACTGTAAACAATGCAACGTAGGGCTCGCCTCGAGCTCCCATGGCAAGTGTCTTGTAATAAACGGGCAACGTCCCAAGCAACAATAAAGTTGTCCTGCGAAGATCTAATTCAGGCGGATTCATGAGTAGAACCAACCGTAAAAGAAAGTAGGTTAGGAGTAATGAAACTGCAACATTAACGTACTGCCCAAATTTTGCCACCTGCGTAGTTGTGAGATGGAAAACTCCTCTTGCAAAAGCCGGCAGAAGATATGGCAACGGCGGAGAATGAAATTCGTACGATTCTTCTTTGGTAGGCAATCGCTTCTCAACTGTCAAAGCTTTTACATACGCCATGTGGCCATACCCATCATAAAGCTTCTCTGGATTGTGCAAATATGAGTTTACAAGCACCATGCAATTCAATAGTAGAAACATCCCGAGGAGCACTACATCAAGTCGGCCACGACTCATAAATGGTAAAACAATCCAACTAGCCATGTTTATTGTTTCTCCTTCAACGGTACGTCGCTTTGAAAACCTAGCCTTATTGTGTTTGCAAATTAGAGTAACAGATATCAATCTCTAAGCTCAACTTCCTACATCAGATGTGGCTTGGGTTTGGGATACGGTCACCAGTAGCGAAGAAATGCCTTGGCCTGATCACAGCCAGAGGTTTTCAGGGCAAGTTCCAGTGTCTCACTGACATCCTCAGCCTTCATCGACGTACACAATTTCCAGGCAATGATATAGCGCGAGTAGTCATCAAGGATCGTGGACAGATACATCCAGCCCCAGCCAATCACCTTCAGGTATGTAAAGTCCGTCTGCCACAGCTGATTGACGGCGGTGGTGTTGTCCTTGAACTCATCCGGAGCCTTGATGACGATGAAGGCCGGACTGGTGATCAGGTCATGGCATTTGAGCAAGCGGTAGACGGAAGACTCTGAGACAAAGTACTTTTCTGTGTCTGTGAAGCGTACCGCCAGTTCCCGTGGCGACAGTGCCGTCTCGTCCAGAGCCAGTTCGACAACCCTGTTCCGGACATCATCAGGGATACGGTTCCAGACATGTTGTGGTGCCGATGATTTATCCTGCAATGCTTCAGGACCACCTGTCTCAAGGCGGTCATACCATCGATAGAAGGTACTGCGGGATACGCCCAGGGTCTTCAAGGTTCGACTGGCTGACAGGTGGGATTGTTCAACCAGATTGATGATCTCCAGCTTTTCGGATGCAGGATACCTCATGCCTGGTCTCCCCCATCCGCAATCATGCTTTTTTTGAGCAGGCGGATCTCAAGTGTCTGCTCGGCCACGACCTCCTTCAGGTCGCGGGCTTCCCGACGCAGGTCCTTCACTTCATCCGTTGTGGTAGCACGTGAGGTGCCCCCGGCAAGCCGCTTCTTCCCGGCTTCCAGGAACTCCTTCGACCAACTGTAATAAAGGCTCTCGACAATACCTTCCCGGCGACACAGTCCTGCGATGCTTTCCT
>JBDOMS010000447.1:0-1715 GCA_039831735.1 Pirellulales bacterium | reverse complement strand
ATTCATCAAAATATCAGAAAGATCGGATAGTTTTTCCACTGCCGCATCCAAAAGCTTCTTTCGCAACCCTTGGTACATGTTGGAATCTCGCACATAGAACAGAGAGGCAACAATGGTAAAGTATGTCAATTTTCCCGCACTAACAAAAAGCTCATCAATAATCTCTGGTGGCAACAGGTGATTATCCCCCAGCTCCCGCGTTGCTAGTGCGATATTAAATGATTCAAGATGTACAAATCCTTCAATATCGCTGGCATGTTTCATGCCACATTGATCATGCAGTAACGAGCAGGTTAGATCGAAAATCTTTTGGTGTACGGTTGGATATCCGGCGGATAGATGTTTCTTGCTGAATCGTGCGGCCAAAATCAAGGATGTACTAAGTTTGTACGACGCACCAACCGAGGGAGCAACACTGTAAAGGAAGAACAACACATCGAGCAGCACAACAAACGCATCAACATATCCACTATCTTGGATGGCATCAGAGGGATCATCATGATTCACCAGCCTCTTGACTCGCTCAGTAATTACTGAAATTAAGAACGAGGCAATCTCATCGTAGGTCGCGTCATTTGAATGACATAGAGCCTTCACTGAATCAATGTAGCTTTTGGTTAATTTCCACGTGTTATGAATTTCTCTGGGGCTGAGCACCCCCATCCCAGTTTGATCCAGAAACTTGTCAAAAAATGAATTGGCTTGTTGCCCAGCATCATAGACAAGCCTTGCCTTGGATGAGGAGAACGGCCTCCCTATGCATGTTGACTTTGCTGTATTTGTATGAAGATTGAAATCAATTAGAACGTCTGCATACTTATCATGAATTCTATTCGCAATGGACTCATTTCGAGCAAATATAAAAACATCATCTACGTAGCGTCGAAATTCATAGTCCTGCTTGAATTTTAAATCCGCTAGCGATTGAATTACCCTTCTATCAATTTCCTGAAATAGTATCTCAGCAAATACCCGGCTCACCTCAGGCCCTATTGGGATTCCATTGGTTTCATTATGATTCCCGTGACGAATGACCCCATCAAACTCTTGGGCAAAGGTCGAGGAGACAGAGACATGCGATTTTGTGAAGGGCTTATCCTTAACTGCCCAGGAAAGGCAGTGTGTATAGATACTGTCAAAACATTTTGTGACATCAAGCGTCTTTAAAAAAGAAAACCTCTTCTCCAGTGCAAGATAATCTCTCGAGTTGAAGAATTTATACAGACGGTCATATCCTCGATACGAAAAAAAAAAAATAATGGTACTAGTATTGGAAGATCACCTTCCGCTACTCGTGGAGAAGTACGGTTATTTTTTTGGGAAAAAGCAGCAAGAACAACATGTTTTTTCCCTCATTGGCAAAGCGCAGATCTCCCAACTGCAACACGGGACAGTGCAAGCCGATGATCTCCATGTCTGGTTCCGTGAAATTGCTACGACTCACCCGGTTGCCTTTGAACCCTCAACGAAACCGCGCACCACATTGGCCAACCAGGCACCGGCCAGGCCAGTCGCAGCCAGTTCCACCTCGCGAGCGATCCAGAGCCGGATTATCCCGCAGAAAATGGCCTTCCGTGGAAACGTCCAGGTCGACACGCACCAGTTATCCGCGCGCACGAACCTGATCGAAGTCTGGTTTCGCGAACCAGTCAGCCCCGCCGCAGCTAATAAACCTGAGCTACCAGCAGCACCCGCAAAATCTGCCCAGCCCAATT